>DAOLFI010000851.1:0-2146 GCA_035326385.1 Niabella sp. | reverse complement strand
GTGCGCTAAAGAATGTGACATGCATTCACATCACGATCATTGTAAGGAATGCGCCCAGGTATGCATGGAATGCGCAGATGCCTGCAGTCGTGCTATTATGGTATAAAGTGAGTTAAAATAGTATTGCTTTAATTGGTTATTCCCGTTTGCCGGACCAGGTTCCGCTTTGTGGCGGGGTTGTGATGGTGTTTGTCCAGGTACCCGATGCAGTTCCTTGCCCTGTAAGTTTGCCGGTGAACTCACTGCCTGTAGCTACTGTTCCGATGGTGGCCTTAAAGCTGCCGTCATTGCTGACATTACCCTGCATATCAAACGTTCTGCCTGTTTGTACAGATTTCCCTGTTCCTGAAATAATACCATTGCCGGAGACGGTCACATTCCATGTGCCCTGGTCGCTACCCGCGTATTGCCCGGACCATTTTCCCGCAAAAACGGAACTATTTGTCTCTTTGTCTTTTTTGCACGACAATGTCATCGCAACTATGGCTACAAGTAGCCAGCATACTTTTTTCATATTGTTTTTTATCAATATCGCAATCAATGAAAAAGGTCATCAGACTGGAATGCTGCTGAGGTACACCCGGCCGGTATGATGTACACCTATAATGCTTTCAGAAAGGTTGAATAGGGGTATATAAATATAAAACAGCCTGCTTTGATCAAAGCAGGCTGTTTTATAAAAGGGGCTTCCCTTCAGTTACTGGTCTATGGATCCCATCACTTTTTTCATAAATCCATTAAGCGCATCTTTTTCTGATTCGCCTGCTGCTATAGATTCGTGTACTTCCAGTGCCCCACAGCAATTGGAGATAAGCTCACCAATTACATCCAGTTCTTCTTCTTTAACAGAAGATGCCTCGCTAATACTCTCCAGAACTGCAATAGCATTTTCTATCTGTCCGGGAGAGCAATGGCGCTGGATTTGCCTAATTACCGGTAATTTCATTGATCAACGTTTTTAAAGGTTCTTCTTTATTTGTCTGCACCTGGTTTACCAGCGTTCCATTGTTAAAGCTGGCAAAAGTAGGCAGGTTGTTCACTGCTGCCAGCTTTCTGCTCAAAGGGAATTTTTCAGCATCAGCAATTACAAATACAGCAGATTCAGTTTCCCCCGAAAGCCTTTTGAACTTAGGTTTCATCAGCCTGCAATTACCACACCATCCCGCAGAATATTGTACCACCACTTTTGGGTGCTGAGTTACTATCTCTTCCAGGTTATCCTGTTCTAATTCTATTAACATAGTTTATTGTTTAGTTTTTTGAAAAATATTCAGCCACTCCTTCAGTGGTAGCTTTCATGGCTTCATCACCTTCTTCCCAGTTGGCAGGACATACCTCGCCGAATTTTTCAACATGTAACTGGGCATCCAGTAAGCGAAGGTATTCATCAATATTACGGCCTAAAGGAAGATCGTTGATGGATTCATGGCGAACGATCCCTTCTTTATCTATTAAAAAAGTACCGCGAAATGCCACAGGAGCACCGCTGAACGACCATTGCCTGGTATCATTGTTAAAAGCGTATTCACCTGCTAATACACCATAATTCAGGGAAATAGTTTTTGAGGCATCTGCTATAATAGGGTAGGTTACACCTTCAATACCGCCGTCTTCTTTAGGTGTGGTCAGCCATGCCAGGTGTGTTTCTTCAGTGTCAGTAGAGCAGCCAATTACTACTGCATTCCTTTTTTCAAATTCGGCCAGTTTTTCCTGGAAAGCATGGATCTCTGTAGGGCAAACGAATGTAAAATCCTTTGGATAAAAGAAAAGTATAACGTGCTTTTTGCCTAAATACTGATCCAGTGAAAAGTTATCAACGATCTCCTCGCCATTAATTACAGCTCCGGAAACAAAATGAGGGGCTTTTTTGCCTGTTAATGCCATTGTATAAAGCTTTAAAAATGAATAATCAATTTTACTATGGCAGGCAACGATTTAACAGATGCAAAAGTATTTCTTTTAACAGCTGCTTCAAAAAGACAGGGCCACAAACTTTATTGTATTTTTAAATAACACTATAGATAAAATCTATTACATATATTATTTAAATAGTTTTTTATAATAGTTTTCAATTATACTAAAAGACTTCTGATATATAACTGTTCGAGACGATAGACCTGTACAGCAGCAAGTGATAGAAATATAC
>DAOLFI010000850.1:0-2151 GCA_035326385.1 Niabella sp. | reverse complement strand
TATCTGTCATTGCCTGTGCAGTAGAGGGATAAGCCTTTCCCAATAATAACGGAGGTTCTCCAAAACTCTGCCCTGGTTTAAAGATGCCCTGGTTCAATTCTTTACCATCTGCATTCGTAGAGAATACTCTTATCTCTCCCGAAAGAACCTGGTAATAGTAATAAGGCATAGCATCTTCATGAAAGATAAAAGCTCCTTTTTCAAATTTCCTGGCAATACCACCGTAAGTAACTAATATATCATAATCTATCTGCATCTAATAGAAATGGGGGCTGACTAAAAGTAAGATGAAGTACCGGGAATTGTTTAAACAACTATCAGTCTCCATCACGCGTCACTGATCCGAATAAATAGCTCACCCACCGGCCTTTTGGGTCAGCCCCGTACCAATCTTATTCAACGATAAATACTCCTTTCATCATGGCAGCGTGTCCGGGGAAAGAACATAAAAATTCATAGTTACCCTTGGCCGGAGCTGTAAATTCTATTGAATCAGACTCGCCACCGCCTATTAATTTTGTATGGGCTATAATATCCTTTTCCCGTCCTGCAGGAATATAGTCGTTATCCTTAGCATTAATAGCTTCATTAGCAAATTCAGAGAGTGCAATTCCCTGTGCCAATAGTACAAAGTTATGTCCCATTGCCGTTGCAGGCGCTTTTCCTGTATGATTTATAGTAAGTTTTACTGTTTGCCCTTCTTTTACTTTAATTTCAGTAAGGTCAAACTTCATATCATCGCCGCCATTAATGGTGATTAAAGCTTCTGCAGATGCTTCGGCTTCAGGCGCTGTGGCTTCAGTAGGTGCAGTTTCCGTTTCCTGGGAGGCCGGCTGAGTATCAGGACCGCCGCAGGATGTAAATAACAGGGTTGCGATGGCTAAGGAAAGAATTGTCTTTTTCATTTGCTTGGTAATTGTGAATTTTAAAAATGATTGTAAATATTAAAAAAAATTATGACAGGCTAAGCTGTTTTTCCATTTCAATAGTTTTGGGGAAGAGAATATTATTTTCCAGATGAATATGAAGATGCAGGTCGTCTTCAAACTCTTTCAGTAAAGAAAAAGTAACACGGTAGGTGTTGCAGGCATCTTCGGGTGGGGTATAGTTATTGGTTAGCTCCGCTATCTTGGCGAAACGCTCCCCTTCATTGCTATGTTCTTCCATCATAACGCTGATGGGGTTCTCAACGGAACCAAATGCAGGACGGCCGGGGCCTTCGGCTACTGCTTTCCTGATGTAAGGAAAGAGTATCTGTTCTTCTTTCTTAAGGTGCTCTGTCAGCTCGATTGCTGATGCTGAAAACAGGTATTCAACCTGTAATAGCTCGGGGTGGCGATCGCCGTGTACCCGTGCCACTTTTTGCAGGAAAGGTGTAATTTCCCTGATCCTGTTTTTCACATACCTGTGGTGTTTCTTTTCAATATAATCAGCAAGCAGGTCCAAAGGCCAGGATTGGTAATCAATATTGGTATTGCCGCTGTCGGCTGAGGCATGAAGCAGATTTTCGATCAATAGATCAATTTCTACATGCTTTTTGTCGCAGGCTTCCCGGATAGTCCGGTTGCCATTACAGCAAAAATCAATGCCATGCTCTTTAAAAACGGTAGCTGTCCGGTAATCTTTAGCCACCAGCTCGCCTACAATAGTTTCCTGTGTAATGTTCATAATATTTTTTAATTTATTTATTAAGATATAAAGACTTTTTTATCTTTTTTTAGTCAAAAAAAACTACCTTTTCAAAAACGTAAGCTGTTTTTCCAGCTCTTCTGAAAAAGTACCCAGTTTTGCATTTTCCAGCATCCGTTTAATATCTCTTCGTATTTTTTTAAACTCGTGATGAATGGGGCAGGGGTGCGTTTCCGAACATTGTCTCAGGCCTAATCCACAACCTTCAAATATTTTGTCGCCATCCACAATTTTCACAATATCGGCCATGGAGTATTTCAAAGAGGTTTTATCATGGTAAAACCCGCCGTTGGGACCTTTTACTGACTGCACCAGGTTTTTCCTGCTCAGATCCTGTAAAATTTTGGCTACAAAATGTTCCGGGGAGTCAATACCTTTTGCTATTTCCTTAATACCTACCCGCTCACCGTCTTTCGACTTTTGTGCTATGAATAACATAGCACGAATTGCATATTCACATGT
>DAOLFI010000046.1:0-10676 GCA_035326385.1 Niabella sp. | reverse complement strand
TTTTCCAGACCGTTGGGCAGCACAGAGGCTATAACTATAGTATCGAATATCGCCGACAGGTTAAAAACAATACCGGCGCCAAAAATAAACAGGCAAAAACCCGCAATTTTTTTCAGGAATTTTTTAGTTACCACGCTCACCCTGAACGTGAGATGTATTTTCCGGGTCACCACCAGGTAAGTAAGCAATGTAATAAATAGCAGGAAATAGGAAAGGGAAAACAGGATAACAAAAGTGTCAAAACTTTTAATTATACCAAAGGAAAACAAAACAACAAGAATAGTGATAAAGCACCGCCACTCCAATTCTTTTATAAATGTTGTAAGAACAGATTGCTGCAACACCCACCCGTAAGCTTCCAGCACATTATACAAAATAAGGCCAAATACAAAAGGGAACAGCCACTGGTAATACTGAACAAAAAGGCCTGAATTGGAACCAAACTTCTGTATTACCAGGCCCTTAAATATCCAGCCACCAGCAGCTACCACCAGGCACCCTAAAAAGCTGATCAGCAATGCCCAGCTGATCTGGTCGTTTTTTTCTAACGGCAGCCTGTCGCGATAATAAGGAAAAAATTTATGTATATAACCCGGCATTGCCAGGTTGCCCAGCGAAGCTAAAAAAGCACCGGCAGCAATAAAGATATTATACAGTCCATACTGGTCTGTAGAAAAAGCGCCATTTCTTGTAAAGAAGTAAACATTAACGAATCCTATCAGGAATCCGCTATATATAATAAGCGAAGAAATGATACTTTGACGCCTGATTTTTGAACTCATTTTGTTTACGGTTTATTGTTTAATGCAATAAACCCTCTCAAACATAGAACATTTTGGCTATTTAATCTCTTCCTTTATATCCTCCATCAGCCTGTGGGCAATATTGTTGGCCTTGCTTTCAAAATCGCTTTCAGAATAAATACGAATGATAGGTTCGGTATTGGATGTACGCAGATGCACCCAGTCATTATCAAATTCTATTTTTAATCCGTCCTCATCATTGATCGGGTTTTTGGCATATTTCTTTTTTATGCTCTTAAAAACAGATGTAACATCAATGCTGCTATCCAGCTCAATTTTATTCTTGCTGATAAAATAGTCAGGGTACTGGCGGCGTAAAGATTTGATGCTGCCTTTCTGAGTGGCCAGGTGAGAAAGGAACAAAGCAATCCCGATCAGCGCGTCCCTGCCATAATGAAAATCAGGCACAATAATACCTCCGTTGCCCTCTCCCCCAATAACAGCATCATGCGCTTTCATTTTTGCAACAACATTTACCTCACCCACAGCCGAAGGGAAATATTCACCGCCTCTTTTAATGGTTATTTCCTTAAGCGCTTTGGTGCTGCTCATATTACTTACAGTGTTGCCCTGACGTTTGGAGAGCATATAATCGGCAACAGCTACCAGCGTATATTCCTCGCCAAACATGCTCCCATCTTCGCATACAAAACAAAGCCTGTCCACATCAGGATCTACGGCAATGCCCAGATCCGCCTTTTCTTTAACAACAGCATTGCTTAATTCAGTAAGGTGATGCGGTAAAGGCTCGGGGTTGTGGGCAAAATTTCCGGTAACTTCCTTATTTAATACCACTACTTTTTCTACGCCAAGCGCATTCAACAACGCCGGAACAAAAGTAGCCCCGGTAGAATTGATCGCATCTACTACCACTTTAAAACCCCTGGCAGCAATAGCCTCCTTATTCACCAACGGATAATTAAGAATAGCATCAATATGCCTCTGCATATAGGAATCGTTTGCCGTTACTTTCCCCAGCTTATCTACCCCAACAAAATCAAAATCCTCTGCTTCGGCAATTTTTAATAACTCCTGGCCGGTTTCTGCAGCAATGAATTCCCCTTTCTCATTCAGCAGCTTCAGCGCATTCCACTCTTTAGGATTGTGGCTGGCAGTAAGGATAATACCCCCATCAGCCTTTTCCAAAGGAACAGCAATTTCTACGGTAGGCGTGGTGCTTAAACCCAGGTCCACTACTTCAATACCCATTGCAGAGAGGGTAGATTGAACCAGGTTGCTTACCATTGCGCCACTAATACGGCCATCGCGGCCAATTACTACTTTAATTTTTTTGTCCTTCCCGGCGTTTTTTTTCAGTATAGCACCATAAGCAGCAGTAAATTTCACTACATCAACAGGAGAAAGCGTAGAACCGGTCTTTCCACCTATAGTTCCCCGAATCCCGGATATACTTTTAATAAGAGGCATATTGTTTTGATAAGTTTGTTTAGGGCTGCAAATTTACGATGCCGTGACCGAATTATTGGCTTTGTGGAAAAGAAAGTCGGAAAGACGGGAAAGTCAGGAAGTCCGGGGTCGGAAGTCGGATGTCAGTGCAGCTATTATCGTATATTGTACACCGTACATCGTACATCTTATATAGTACATCTATATCCTACACCGTACATCATTAAACGCATTCTCACAATTGTTAATTACTTTTGCAGGCTAAATAAAAGCATTTTTACAGGTTATGAGTGAGTTTAACAGGGTTTTGGTTACAGCAGCGCTGCCTTATGCAAACGGGCCAATACATATCGGGCATCTGGCGGGTTGCTATATACCTGCGGATATTTATGTACGCTATCAACGTGCGCAAAAAAGAGATGTAAAGTTTGTGGGTGGCAGTGATGAGCATGGTGTGCCCATCACCATCCGTGCCATGAACGAAGGTGTTACACCGCAACAGGTAGTGGATAAATACCACGAACAAATAAAGCATAGCATGGAGCAAATGGGGATATCGTTTGATATCTATTCCAGAACCACAAGCCCTGTACACCATAAAACAGCTTCCGATTTTTTCAAAAAACTATATGATGGTGGTTTGTTTGAAGAAAGGGAGAGTGAGCAGTATTACGATGAAAAGGCCAATATGTTTCTGGCGGATCGTTATATCACAGGTGAATGTCCTGTGTGCCATAATCCCAATGCCTATGGCGATCAGTGCGAAAAATGCGGCAGCTCATTATCCCCGGAACAGTTGATTCAGCCCAGAAGCACACTGAGTGATGCAGTACCGGTAAAAAAGAAAACCAAACACTGGTATTTTCCTTTACAGAACTATGAAGATTTTTTGAAAAAATGGATATTGGAAGAACATACAGAATGGAAAAATAATGTTTTTGGCCAGTGTAAAAGCTGGCTGGATAACGGTTTGCAACCACGGGCCATGACGCGTGACAGCAACTGGGGCATTAAGGTGCCACTGCCCGATGCGGAAGGTAAGGTGCTGTATGTTTGGTTTGATGCGCCTATCGGTTATATTTCTGCTACTAAAGAGCTTACCGAAAACTGGGCAGATTACTGGTGCAAGGAAGATACCAAGCTGGTACATTTTATTGGCAAGGACAATATCGTTTTTCACTGTATAATTTTCCCTGCCATGCTGAAAGCGCACGGAGATTTTGTACTGCCCGACAATGTGCCTGCCAACGAGTTTTTGAATATTGAAGGTGACAAGGTTTCTACCAGCCGTAACTGGGCGGTGTGGGTACATGAATATATTAAAGATTTCCCGGGCTGTGAAGATGTATTGCGCTATGTGCTTTGCGCCAATGCGCCGGAGAACAAGGATAATGATTTTACCTGGAAGGATTTTCAGGACAGGAACAATAATGAGCTGGCATCCATTTTCGGGAACTTTGTGAACCGCAGTTTTGTGCTGATGCACAAATTATGCGGCGGTAAAGTTCCTAAGCTGCATACAGATGCCCTGGATGAAAAGGATAGGCTGATCATTGCTGATATAGAAGCGTCAAAAGCTAAAGTGCAAACCGCGCTGGAGCATTACCGCTTCAGAGATGCGCTGTACGAAGTAATTGACCTGAGCCGCAAAGGCAATAAATACATGCAGGAAAAAGAGCCGTGGATAGTGGCTAAAAAACTGGCCGAAGATCCCGAAGCTCAGAAAAGTATTGACAACTGCCTGCATTTATGCTTACAGTTAACTGCCAACCTGGCTATTTTGATCAACCCCTTCCTTCCGGCAACGGCTAAGAAATTATTACACATGATGAAAGTGGTGGATAAAATGCTGGATTGGGACAATGCCGGTAAAATAAATCTTTTGAGTGTAGGCTACAGCTTACGCGCACCCGAAATCCTGTTCAGGAAAATTGAAGATACAGAGATAGAAGCGCAGATACAAAAGCTGAAAGCTGGAAGCGAAAAGCTTAATGCTGAGGGCAAAATGCAAGGGACACAAAACCTTTCGCCTTCAGCCTTGAGCATTAAGCCCTCTATACAATTTGACGATTTTTCAAAAATAGACCTGCGTACCGGTACAGTGCTGTCTGCCGAAAAAGTGGAAAAAGCAGATAAATTGCTAAAGCTGGAAATTGACCTGGGTTTTGAAAAAAGAACCATTGTTTCAGGAATAGCACTCCATTTTCAGCCGGAAAACATTGTTGGTAAAAAAGTGGTAGTGGTAGCTAACCTGGCGCCCAGAAAAATGCGGGGCATTGAAAGCAACGGCATGATCCTGATGGCAGAAGATATGGATGGGAAGCTGAAGTTCGTGAGCAGCGATGAAGCAGTGGCTAATGGCAGCCAGGTAAGTTAAAAAAGATAAAGTTTATGTTTGAAAGGCCGGTATTTTTTATTCGGCCTTTTGTGTATTTTTATTTGTATATAAATTTTTGACTGTCTGTAAACAATATCCGTCGTTTGAAAAAAAAGATCAATTTACGGGAGCTGAAGCTGAGGCGTTTGCGCTTTAAGAGGTTTACTTATCGTACCGGTCTTATACTATTGGGGATCGCTGCTACCGTTATACTTGCCTTTAACTTCTGGTTTATAGATCATGCCGAAGAAGCGCTGGAACAAATAGTTCATACACAGTCAAAAGGAAAGTTAAAACTAAAAGTAGGTAAGTTCAGATTCAACTGGATCAAAAATAAGATAGAGCTTGAAAAGGCCTCTATTTTCACTACTGATTCTACCATAGCCTCAAGTTATGCCGTTAACACAAAACTTATCCTTATTAAGGCCCGGGGCTTTCTGCCGCTGCTTTTTAACAGGGAGATCCTCATAGATTCCATCAGACTTCAGTCGCCCCGCGTGGTATTTACCAGGAATATTCCCCGCGTTAAGAACAAAGCAGGCAAAGACACTTCAAACAGTACTTTTTCGGTAGCAGAGGAAATGGGCCGTATATCAAAATCCATTACAGATGCGATCAATGTGCTGCATATTGACAAATTCAGGTTAGAAGACGGAAGCTTCTCATTGATTGATAATACCAAAAAAAATGAGAAGCCTTTTGCTGTAAGTAATATTTATATACAGTTAGACAATTTACAGTTCGATTCAACACAAGCAGGCAAAAAGGGAAAAGAAAAGATCTCGTTCACAGATAATATTGCAATAAGAACTTTTAACCAGAGCCTGGTTTTCCCCGGCGGCAGGCACTTTATTGCATTTAAAGATTTCAGGGTAAACCTCGCCAATCAGCGGGTAGAATTTGATAGCTGTACATTACGTGCTGTAAAAGGAGACAGCTCCAGAACCTCCTTCAGGATATTCTTTGACAAACTGCAGCTCACTAATATTAATTTTGATTCCCTGTACAGTACCGAAACAATTATTGCCGATTCGGTATTCTGCAACCGCCCGCAGATTTTCCTGGATATAGACAGCGATCAGAAAACAGCTAAAAAACAAAAAAATGCCGAAGAAAAAAAAGTTGGTGCTGAACGTGTAGATGCTGTTATACAGCAGCTGCTGGGCGATATGATACTCAATTATGTAGGGGTAAAAAATGCAGATATTAACATAAGTACGATAAAAAAAGCCAAGGCCAGCACTTTTTCATCACGCAATAATAATTTTGAGATATATGGATTGGCCGTTCGGCAGGATGAAGAACGCCCTATCCATCTGGATAAGTTTGTCATGACCCTGCACAATTTTGAGAATGTATTAAACGACGGACGCTACCGGATTGCTTTTGACAGTATCGGATTTGAAGACGATATTATTAACCTGAATAAATTTTCCTTTAAAGAGTATGATAAAGGACGTCCTGTTAAAATCCTGGCGATGCCCAGTTTCAGGGTACGCGGGCTTTCATGGGAATCCCTTTTATATGATAATATTTTTTCTGCTCAAAGCGCCGAATTTTTCAGCCCTGTGGTTGATTATACTACAAACGGGAAAAAGAAAAGAAAACGTTCAAGAAACCTTTTTGAAACGCTTAACAGCGTTGATGATGTGATGGATTTGAAAAATCTCCGGATACATAACGGTGATATAGTGTTCCGGTTTAGCAGCGGGGCTACTTTCAGCCTGTCTAACACCAATCTTGATTTGCGAGCCAATGATCTGACCAGCGCCAATAAGATTAAGAGCGTACAGCGCTCTGTAAACGTACTGAGCTTTGATAAAGGTGTCTTCAAAAAAGATGATCTTGTAGCTCATCTTAATAAAGTGGAGCTATCAGAAAATAAAAGTGGCTTAAAAGCCGAAGGCATGTCGCTGCAATCCAATAGAATTAAGGCCAATGCCACTAACATACACTTAGGAGATATTATATTAGACAGCGCCCGCCAGAGCCTCACAGTGAACGGCGTAAGCTGGAGCAGGGCAAACATTACAGCAGATAAAGCAAATACTGACAGGCAACATAAAGGAGATAAGGCTCGTAAAACAAAAACTTCATTGATCTTAAGAGATATAAAAGGAGGTCATACTGATATTAACCTTACGATCAAACAAAATAAGTTAACCGGTTATTTTAATACCATCATTGTAAATGAATTTGCCAATCCTGCGGCAGGTAAGCCTGAAATAAAAGGGCTTAGTTTTGATGGCAGGGACTTTTCGTTTTCAGGTTCTGACACACGTGCTTTCATTGCTGAAATGAATATCACAGATAAAAATAACAGTGTGCTGAAAGATATCCGGTTTGAAAAGTTAGACCCAATCGACTCTATCATTGCGGCTGTTCCCAGCCTTACTATTATTCCTAATATTACAGAAATAGTGGCAGGGAATCTTACTTTGCAGGGCATCGTCCTTACAGACCCTGTAGTTACTGCAAAGCTGGGAAAAAAAGAAACGGCAGCACAGGATACAAAGAAAAAGAAAACAGCAATAAACATTGGCTCTGCGCTTTTTGAAAGGCCCGACATTAAGCTTACACTCATCAATAAAGATAACGAGGCAAGCTATATCAATTGGGACGGGGTTCAGCTAAACAGTTATCTTAAAATTACTAATTTAAAATCTGCTCCAGAAGTACCTGTTAAAGCAGACCAGGTAAAAATGTTCCTTACCAATTTTGAGTTTATCAGCGCAAAGGGTAAAAGAACTGCTACTAACGATAATAAACTGAATCTTGAGTTCAACGATGTACTGGTGAAAAAAAATGACCAGGGCAAACCGGACTGGCAAACCAGCTTAAACATTCTTTCTCTGGATAAGATGGCTTTTGACAGCCTCGGCAAAAATAATGCGGTGCTGGAGTTAGATAAAGGAGATGTGCGTAATATTGCTTTAAGCTCAAAGTTTATTCAAAGCCCGGTAGATATTCTCATCAACAGTGATAAGCTGCATATAAATGGTACCAACGGAACATTTTCTACAGGAAAAAACACTTTGCAATGGTACGGGTTTACCGTAAAGGATAAGGTATTAGGCATGGATTCATTGAGTTTTGAGCCCAAACAACCTGTTGAAGCATACAGGATCGCAAAGGCATTTAATGAAGATTATTTAAAAATACATACCGGCAAAATTACCGGTGGACCTGTTGACCTGGAGAAATATAGCCAGGACAGCATTTTGAGCATTGGCCATATAGAACTGAATGATGTAAACCTGTTTACATTCAAAGACAAAACACAACCGGATACGGTTATCAAATATAAGCCGCTCCCGGCTGAAATGTTACGAAAGCTCAAAGGCAGTCTGGGTATTGACAGTGTACGCATCAATAACATGCACGTTACCTACTGGGAGATCAATCCCAACACCGATACCTTAGGCATTATCCCGGTAAATAACCTGAATGTGCTGATAAGCAATATCAGGAATTATGATATCAGGCCCACGGATAGTATTTATATACTTGCTGCTGCAGATGTATTGGGCAGCCTGCATACAACGCTTGATGTGGCACAGTCTTACGCAGATACCACAGGTTATATGCGCATGAACCTTGCTACAGGACCCATGGATCTTACAAAATTTAATACAGTGCTGGTGCCGCTGGCAGGCGCTAAGGTTTTTGACGGCAGCCTGAGAAGCCTTAACGTAAATGCCATTGGTAATAACGATGCAGCAGTGGGTGCTGCGTACATGAATTACAGGGATTTGAAAGTGGGTTTGCTGAACAAGAAAGACCTGCCCAACCAAACCTTTATGAACAAGCTGGTAAGCGGGCTGGCTATGGCATTCATTGTGCGTAAAAACAACAGGGGCAAAGAATCACTTGTTTTCTTTGAACGCTGGCAGGAGAAATCGGCTATCAACTATATTATCAAAACCACGCTTGAAGGTATTAAATCAAGTATTGGCCTGCCGGGAGCCAAAAAGAAGCTGCGCCGGTATAACAAAAAGACAATGCGTCATCCGAGGCAGTAAGAAGCCGGGCGCATAGCTTAACTGGAACTCAGGGATAAAACACATTCATTCAATCCATAATATAAAATGCCATTCAATACCTTACCTGATGATTTTTATGAAAACAACTATCTATTCTCTTTTGATAAATCAAAAATTCAGATAGCTGTAGTTTATAAATATTTAAGCGAAGAGAGTTACTGGGCACAGCGTATTCCCCTGGCCATAGTAGAACGTTCCATTCAAAATGCGATATGTTTAGGCATATATGATAGCCAGGGAACACAAGTTGGTTTTGGGCGTATGATAACCGACCAGGCAGTTTTTGCTTACCTGGCTGATGTTTTTATACTGGAACCTCACCGGGGAAAAGGATTATCTAAAACAATGGTACGGGCTTTATGCAGTCTGGCCGAAAGTTTTGAAGTACGGAGATTGATGCTTGCCACACAGGATGCGCATGGACTTTATGCGCAGTACGGCTTTGAACCGCTTTCCCATCCTGAAAGAATAATGGGTAAAAAAGGCATTACCTATTAAACAACTATGCAATTGTACTTTTTGCCGGCGTTTTCCCCACGCTCTGCAAAACTTATAGTTTCGCAGCATTATTCTGTTGCCTGAGGCAACAAAGAATACGTCTTTTCGTTCTTACGGACCACTACCCCCTGCCCCTGATAACAGAAATAATTACCGGATCCTCCGTTTACCACCTACGTAATAATGACCAGAATCATAGATCGCCGACTTTTTGTTCCTTAACTTTGCGCCTCATATTTTTACCTTACGCCCTGTTATGGATAGAATATATTTAGATAATGCAGCTACAACCGCGCTTGATAAAGAAGTATTGGATGCCATGCTGCCCTATATGACCACGCATTTCGGCAACCCTTCTTCTATCTATTCCTACGGCCGCGAAACGCGCCTGGCCGTTGAGAACGCACGCAAAACCGTAGCCAGGTTACTGGGCGCCCATCCCGGCGAAATATTTTTCACCAGCGGCGGAACAGAAAGCAATAACACCGCTATCCTTTCCGCTATCCGCGATCTGGGGTGTGAACATATTATCACATCGCCCATTGAGCACCATGCTGTATTGCATACAGTAAGCCATTATGCCTGTAAAGGTATTACTACAGGCTTTGTAAAATTATTACCGGACGGACATATAGATTTAAATAATCTTGAAGAGCAGCTGGCTACAGCAGGTAAGAAATGTCTGGTAAGCCTGATGCATGCCAATAACGAAATAGGCAATTTGCTAAGCATCAACGCAGCAAGCACCTTATGTAAAAAATACAATGCCGTTTTTCATTCTGATTGTGTACAAACGGTTGGCCATTATCCCATTGATCTTAGTCGCATACAGGTAGATTTTATTGCTGCCACAGGGCATAAATTTCATGGGCCTAAAGGAACAGGCATTTTATATATAAGTCGTGATATACAGGCCCGGCCAATGATACATGGCGGAGGCCAGGAACGCAATATGCGTGCAGGCACCGAAAATGTTTACGGTATAGTAGGTTTTGCCAAAGCCCTGGAACTGGCAATGGTCAATTATGAAAAAGATTCGGCTTATATAAAGGATCTTAAAGCATACATGGCCGGGCAGTTGCAGGCGCATATTCCCGGTATCAGCTTTAATGGAGATTATAGCGGGAGCTCCCTGTACACTGTTCTTAACGTATCTTTTCCGCTTACTGATAAATCTGACATGTTATTATTCAATCTTGATATCAATAACATCTGTGTATCAGGTGGAAGCGCCTGCAGCAGTGGCGCCAACCAGGGTTCGCATGTAATTAATGCCATTACCGGCGATCCCGGTAAAATGGCCATCCGCTTTTCCTTCAGCAAGCATAATACTAAAGATGAAATAGACAGGGTTATTGATAAAATTAAAGAATTGATATAGATCAACATCCAACAAATTATATTTTTTTAAACTACGTAGCTACTGGCTTCGTTTTCCCCAGTGCCGGCGCATCGTTTTCCACATTTGTGCATATTTGTCTTTCGGAATCTTCGGTAACATAGAATAATTTAGACCTGCCGTTTCATTCTTTTCACCTTTAAACATAT
>DAOLFI010000849.1:0-2155 GCA_035326385.1 Niabella sp. | reverse complement strand
TATTGATACCCGGCAGGTATTTGCAAATATTTTCAATGCTTTTGTTGGGTGCGTTTAATAAAACGTATTTGGTGTATTTGGCTTTCTTAACAGAGCGGATACGGAACAGCAGTTGGTCTAAAAGTTGCTGCCTCTTTTTAGACAAATTTTTGCCGGAGATTAAAACTGCTTCCGATTTAAGAATGGTCTCGTACTCGTATAGTTCGTTGCTAAAAAGGGTACTTCCGCTGCTTACCAGGTCGCAAATGGCATCGGCCAGGCCAATCCGGGGAGCAATTTCTACAGACCCGCTGATCTCGTGTATTTCAGCTTTCAGCTTATTTTGCTTTAACCAGCTTTTCAGGATAATGGGATAGCTGGTGGCAATTTTAATTCCGTTCAGGGCCTGTGTGTTTTTGGGCTTTTTACCTTTAGGTAAAGCGATGGATAAACGGCATTTACCATAGCCCAGGCGCTCTACTATCTGGGTGTCCTTGTTTTTTTCGAGCACAACATTCTCACCTACAAAGCCAATATCTGCCACACCGTCCTGTACATATTCGGGAATATCATCATCGCGAAGAAAAAGTATTTCTGCATCAAAATTTTCAACGCTTATTTTAAGTTGATTATTGCCTGCCGGTACGTCAATACCGCATTCTTTCAGCAGCTTCATGGAGCCTTCATTAAGCCTGCCGGATTTCTGAACCGCGATACGTAATTTTTCTACCTTCCCCTCCGGCCCTTTTTCCTGGGAAGGAGAGGAGGCCAGGGGCTTCAATTTCTTGGTTGCTTTTGTTTTCATTTTAAACTGTTTAATTTCTTTTTTTAATTCCTCTTTAGAAGATAGGGGTAATAAAAAAGGCTTACAATCTGTAAGCCTTCATATAAGTTGATACATAGCACCATCCGGCTTACTGTTGTAAGTATGCAAAATGATGATGGATATGTATGTTATTTTTTGTCATTGCGTGGCAAATATATAGCTTTTTATTAAAAACAAACTTAAAATTGGAAAATCTTAATGTTATTTTAGCCTGAACCATCCCTTAATTCTTTATCTTAGCCATCTTTAAAATTTATTATGCTACAAATTACCAAGCCAATAGCTTTTATTGATCTGGAAACAACAGGTACTAATTTAGGTACAGACCGGATTGTGGAAATTGCGATTGTAAAATTGTTGCCTGACGGAACAAAAAATATAAAAAGAAAGCTGCTCAATCCTGAAATGCCTATACCTAAATCATCAAGCGATATACATGGCATTACTGATGATATGGTAAAGGATGCGCCCACCTTTGCACAGGCAGCACAGGAGTTAAAGCAGGTGCTGGATGATTGTGATCTTGCAGGTTACAACTCTAACAGGTTTGATATTCCTTTACTGATTGAGGAATTTTTACGTTCAGGTACTGATTTTGACATGAAAGGCAGGAAGCTGCTTGATGTGCAGAATGTTTTTCACAAGATGGAGCAAAGGACGCTTTCGGCAGCCTATAAATTTTATTGCAATAAAACTTTAGAGTCGGCCCACTCTGCAGAAGCTGATGCTGTAGCCACTTATGAAGTGTTGCAGGCTCAAATAACACGTTATCCGGAAATCGGAAATACAATAGATGCTATCAATAAGTTTCTGGGAGAAGAGCAAGTAGTAGATTTCGCACGCAGGTTTGTAATGGCCGACGGAGTGGAGGTATTTAACTTTGGTAAATATAAAGGGCAATCTGTTGCAGAAGTGCTTACCAAAGAGCCACAGTATTACGACTGGATGATGCGCGGCGATTTTCCGCAACAAACTAAGCAGAAGCTGACGGAGATTTTCACAAGGACAAAGTTGAAAGGCTTAAAACCTGCCTGAATCTGGCCTGTGGCAAGGCTTAACGTTTAAAAATAAAGGCAGAAAAAACAGATTTTTTAGTAATAAAATCCCTTTTAGAGGTTTAGACCTTGGACAAATTAGTTATCATACCTACCTATAATGAAAAAGAGAATGTTAAAAGCATTCTCGAAGCTGTATTTGAGCTGGAAGGAAACTTTCATGTATTGATTGTAGATGATGGATCTCCCGATGGTACTGCAGATATTGTTCGTAACCTGCAGTTAGTTTATCCGGGTCAGCTATATCTGGAAGAAAGGAAAGGCAAACTGGGGCTGGGCACTGCTTATATTCACG
>DAOLFI010000045.1:0-10680 GCA_035326385.1 Niabella sp. | reverse complement strand
TCTGCGAAACATTTTGTTTCGCAGGACTATATTGTAGCCTTTGGCTACATTTAAAAGTAGCCGAACGCTACAATATAAAGCTTCCGGACTGCAAGTTCCGAAGAGCCGGCTTTACTGCTGCTGCATTTGCTCCATATAAAACCTGTAGGAATTGGTGTTAATACTTTGTGCCGGATTATCGGCTATTGAAGTAAATGTGGGTGTGTTTGTGGTTTCTATTACAGGCGTTGCCTCATTATTATCAATAGAGACCAGCACTTCCAGCACATGATGCGAAGATCCTTTATAAGTGCCTTTTACGGGTGTGCAGTCAGAAAAATTTCTTCCAACAGCTAACCTTATATGGCGGTCGCTGGCTATACAATTATTAGTGGGGTCCAGTCCGATCCATCCATATTCAGACAGGTAGGCTTCCACCCAGGCATGAGTGGCTCCCTCACCTCTGAACTCATGATTTTTAGGGCAAATATATCCGCTTACATATCTTGCAGGGATACCTGCCCTTCGCAGCATCAAAAGCATTGTATGAGCAAAATCCTGGCATACACCGGCTTTAAGGTTCCATATTTCATCAATGCTGGTTTCTACACTGGTAATACCTTTTTTATATTCAAAATTTTCAAAAATATATGCTGAAAACAGCTGTGCATTTTCAAAAGGCGTTTTGCTGCTGTCAAAAATAGCATTGAGAACAAGTTGCAGGTCTTCGGCACTTTCAAAAGCTTCCTGCTGCATAAAATCAACGTATGGGAATTGCTCCCTTACGGTAACCAGTTGTTCCCATTGCTCTTTTGCCGGACGGTTTTCTTCTGGCATAACAATAGCCTGGGTTACCACTTCCGCTTCTGAAGATATCAGCAGCTCGGTATGCGGCTCTACAATAGAGAACATGCCCAGCTTGTTGCCAAAATAATCTGTGAAGATCTCTACATTGGGATTATTGGTAATAGTTATTTTATGACTTACAAGGTGTTGCCTGGCATCCTGCAGCGGATATAACAGGATCTGGTTGGTGCATTCAACAGCAGGGCTGCTGTAGCTGTAACGGGTAATATGTCTGATCTTAAATGATGGCATCCTTAATATTTGAAATGTTTCCGGGTGATTGAAATTGTAACCTGTTTTGTACGGCTGTATTAATTATATCCAAAATAATGTTTATTAAATGCTGCTGAAATATGGTGCAGGTCCTGGCGGGTTTGCGCAAGCAGCTCTTTAATACTTAGCCCGTCTTTTAAATTGCTGCTGCTGTATTTTAAATTGCTCAAACCTTTGCCTATCAGGAAATCAAGATGTTCGTAGCTTTCCGGTATGCTTTGGCCACGAAGCCTTTTAAAGTACCGGCTGATATGTTCCATACAATACAGAATAGAATGCACAAAGCCTTCGTCATACAGTACCTGCTTCATAATAGTATCCGGCTCAACTATACCACGGGATGTTTTCAGGTAAGCCTCATAGCCCGAAAGCGAATACAGCAGGTATCTTAATGCCGGTGTAGCCGTATCCTGCAGGTCGTATCCTATTTCCTTCAGCTTAATATCTGTAACATCGGTTGTAATAATAGCACGCTCCATAAACCGGCCTATGTTTAAAAAGTTATAAGCTTCGCCGCGCGGCATGGTTACGTCAATAGTACCGTACAGGAACAACCCGTGCTTGATCAGGGCGTCCAGGGCGGTTATGGGGTCGCCATATTTGATGGGTTGTTCTATATTAGGTTCACGGATAAGATGGTAATAAGCATTAAGATTATGCCACATCTCTTTGGTAATATGATCCTGCACGGCCTTGGCATTTTCGCGCGAGCGGGTAATGTTGTTGATGAGCGATGCGTTATTGTTTCTGTTCAGCATAACATACTCCAATACAGCGCGGGAGTTGTACTGGATAGGCGCTATCTCTTCATCAAATAAATAACCATAGGTTTGTAATACCGATTTCCAGTTATATTCACGCATTTCATCCTGTGAAGCCAGGTAATTGGTGCGTAACACCCTTAGCAACCCGTTGGTTCTTTCCATATAGCGGGCCAGCCAAAACACGGATTCTGCAACACGACTTAACATATTTTTATTTAAGTTTCAAGTTTAAAGTTTCAGGTTCTCAAATCCTTCTACATTTTTCATTTCACTCTCCCAGTACCCAGGTATCTTTACTGCCCCCGCCCTGGGATGAGTTAACTACCAGCGAGCCTTCTCTTAAAGCTACCCTGGTAAGCCCGCCAGGTACAATATCTATCCCGTCAGGGCCGTAAAGCGCAAAAGGCCTTAAATCTACCCGCCGGGGCTGCAGCTTCCCGTTGATATAGCAGGGCGATGAGGAAAGATTAATAATAGGTTGCGCAATAAAATTCCGTGGATCTTCCAGGATCGCTTTTTTATATTCCTCCATTTCCTCCTCAGTAGCTTTGTTGCCCATCAGCATACCATATCCGCCGGACTCATTTGTTTTTTTGACAACCATCTTGTCCATATTTGCAAAAACCATAGAGCGGTTTTCCGGAATGTCAAGCTCGTAAGTAGGTACATTTTTAAGGATCGGCTCCTCGTTCAGGTAATAACGTATCATTTCCGGCACATAAGAATATACGGCCTTATCATCTGCCACGCCATTTCCCATAGCATTTACTATGGCTACATTTCCCTTACGGTAAGCCCAGTAAATACCTGGAACGCCTAACACACTATCCGGCCGGAAAGTGAGCGGATCAATAAAGTCATCATCCACCCGGCGGTAAATAACATCTACTTTTTGCAGGCCGCTGGTGGTTTTCATATATACATGATGGTTTTCCACTACCAGGTCGCGGCCTTCCACCAATTCTATACCCATCAGGCGTGCTAAAGTAGTATGTTCAAAATAAGCAGAATTATAAACACCGGGAGTCAGCAGCACAACGGTTGGATTGCTGGCCTGTCTGTTGGCCAGTCCCAGCAGGTTTTTAAGCAGTAAGGAAGGGTATTCAATTACACTTCGCACATTATTGCGCGGGATGATGTCAGGAAATATCCTGAAAGTGATGCTCCTGTTTTCGAGCATATACGAAACACCGGAGGGTGTTCGGAGGTTATCTTCCAGTACATAAAAACTGCCATCTGCATCCCTGATAAGATCAATGCCGGAAATATGCGAATAGATATCGAAAGGCACATTTACATTCATCATTTCCCTTAAGAACAACGGGCAGGAATAAATGAGCTTTGCCGGAACAATACCGTCTTTAATAATGAATTGCTGATGGTACACATCTTTTAAAAAAATATTAAGTGCTTTAAGGCGCTGCTTTATACCAGCTTCTATAATAGCCCACTCTTTAGCTTCTATAATACGGGGAATGATATCAAACGGGAATATTTTCTCCACCCCTTCATTATCACTATATACCGTAAAAGTAATGCCCTGGGTCATGAAAAGCTTTTTGGCCAGTTCATCCTTGTTTTCCAGCTCATCAGGCGTAAAGCCTTCAATGGATTTAACAAGGTGATGGTAGCTTTCCCTGACTCCTGCCTTGCTCATTAACTCGTCCCATACTTCGGGTTGTATAAAATAAGATGCTAAAGTTCTCGGTAATGTCATAAGCACGATTCATTTTGCTTTAAAAATGAAATATATATAAAATAAACAATAAAAACAAACCCTGTTTGCATCTTTTTTTATAAAATATTATACATAAAATTATATGAAATGTATACAAATGGCGATTGTTAGGCTCTTTGTATCTTCTGTATGTCTGTTAATAGCACCAAAGAACAGTTTTTGAGAAAAATAAAATATATTAAATTTATTTTTTATATTAAAAAATCATGCTACCGGAAAATAGGGATATTTTGTTTTTTTCTTCTTCCGGATTTGGATTTTGCTTTTCAGCGGTGCATCTTTACAAAGCTGATTTTTAAACCATATTTTAAACACCAAAAGTGCACTTATGAACTTAATCAATTCAACACGCGCAGGCCGGCAATTACTGAGAATTATTAAAAAGAAAAAGACCGGGAAAAAAAGAATTACTAAAATACTCAACCCGCTTTACTGGGATTATTACGCCATGTGGTTTTTGTCGTGAATTATTTTAAAGAAAACAACATGGGAGGCGTTAAGTTAACTTGAAAGCAACAGTTTATATCAGATTGTCATTGGCTAAGTCAGCAGATATAGAGCCAATCTCTGTTTTTATGTGCTTATGCCATAGCCAGGATGCAATAAGCATATAAGGGTCAGACGTCCTGCCTTCACACAGCTTTATCTGAAATGGTGAATTTTTCATACACCGGGTCAGCCACTGCGAAGAAAGGAGAAAAATATTTCCGTAGGTTTGACGCATGAATGAGTTACCATCCATTTCCTTTCAAAAGGCATCCCTTATCAGGCAATACCAGGAGAAAAAGCTGGCCGACCTGCTTATTTATCTCAATGCTCATTCCGGCTACTATAAAACGCTGTTTGCCGAACACGCTATTAACCCGGGTGGAATAAGGACAATCGGGGACCTGGTAAAAATACCACCAACGGAAAAAGAACACCTTCAGCTAAGGAACCGGGATTTTTTATGCGTACCAAAAAACAAGATCATTGAATATACTGCTACCTCGGGTACTGTGGGTAGCCCTGTAACCATTGCCCTCACGGAGAATGACCTGCAACGGCTGGCTTATAATGAGTATAGCTCTTTTGTTTGCGCTAACGGTACTTCAGAAGATATTTACCAGCTCATGCTTACACTGGACAGGCAATTTATGGCAGGCATGGCTTATTATAGTGGTATCAGAAAACTTGGCGCCGGTGCAGTGCGCGTGGGGCCGGGTGTTCCTTCCTTGCAATGGGAAACCATAGAGCGCTTGAAACCCACAGCCATTGTTGCGGTTCCTTCTTTTATAATTAAGCTGATCCAATACGCAGAAGATAACGGTATTGATGTAAACCGGTCTTCGGTAAAAAGGGCGGTTTGTATTGGCGAAAACATCAGGAATGAAAACCTGGAGCCTAACATCCTGGCACAAAAAATAACAGATAAATGGAATATCCAGCTATTTTCTACTTATGCCTCTACGGAAATGCAAACCGCATTCACCGAATGTGAGGCTGGAAAGGGAGGCCATTTAAATCCCGAATTATTAATTGTAGAGTTGCTGGACGATAACGGGCAACCTGTTCCCGACGGGCAGCCCGGTGAGGTAACTATTACCACTTTAGGAGTAGAAGGGATGCCATTGTTAAGATATAAAACGGGCGATGTTTGCAAAGCGTATACCGAACCCTGCAGTTGCGGACGGCATACCCTGCGCCTGTCGCCGGTGATTGGCCGTAAAAAACAAATGATCAAATACAAAGGCACTACACTGTTCGCACCTGCACTTTTTGAGATCATTCACCGTATTGAAGCAATAAAGGAATATATTGTAGAAGTGTATAGTAATGAAATAGGCACAGATGAAGTATTGTTATACATTACACCCGCAGACAGCCTGGAAGAAACACAAAACAAAATAAAAGCATACCTGCAGGCCAGATTGCGCGTAACCCCGCATATTAAATATATTGATGGGGAAACAATGCAGAAAATGCAGTTTCCAGATGGTGTAAGAAAGCCGGTGAAATTTGTAGATAAAAGAAGATAGCTTCCTCCATGCTGTGCAGGCCGGCTACAGCCGCAAACCAAGTTGAACGGGAATGAACATAGATTGCTGCGTAAAAGCTATGCCTGATTTTAAAAATAAACCCAGTTTATTGCCTGGCTTATAATTAAGACCCCCCAGTAAGTTCTGTAAGCGTAGTTGTTGTTCCTCCATCGTACTGATTCCAGATATGGCTTCGTCCTATTTTCAGATTAAGCAAAGGTGTCAGCTTCTTTCTTAAAGGTAAATACTCAACATCGGCATAAAAAGAAACGCCGCTGATGCCTGCAAAATTTAAATATCCTATACCAATCCCTGCAAACATTCTTTTTTCGGCAAAAGCCAGCCCGTTTACCAGATTAACATCTGCACCGTCAGGCTTACCATCCAGGTAATATCCTTTCCAGTTTGGACCGGGATTTACCCTAATCATCCTGTAATTATATACCCAATAACCTGTTTCAAATTTTGCTGAATACTGTGCTTGAACGGCACCTATGAATAAGAGCAGTAGCAGGATGCTTATACCATATTTTTTTGATCGCATTGTTTAATAGTTAATAGGAATAAGTCAGCGTCTGCTTGTACCCATCTATGTTGAGGGTCAGTTTATTGTATCCATCAACTTTTAGTGCCGAGATATCGAAGCTGTAAGACCTGGTAAATACGGCCAGGCAAAGCTCCTTATTGTCAAGCGAAACTTTAAGGCTTCTTTGAGGAGGCAGGGATTTGGCAATAGCGCCGGCATCCATCAGTTTCACCACCCAGCTTTCTCCGCTGCAGCCGCTTGCAGTAACGGTAACAGTAAGGCAATTACCTGATAATGTTACATTTTTAATAATATTTGGATTGGTCTCCGTTCCGTTATAGATTTCAGTATTAACAATTACGGCCGTGCCGCAGGGGGTATCATCGTCTGGTATATGAATGGCGGATCTTTTACAGGAAACACTTAAAACCATTATGCAGGATAATATAATAAAAATAACCGGTTTCATGTAATAACTTTTTCTTAATGACGGGAATGCTATAAGGTTCGCAACAACCATTTCTGTTTTTCGCTTTGCCCATAGTAAAAATAAAATTATTCCTGATCTCGTAAATAGTTTTTCCCGATCTCACAAATCATTGCGGACACTTCAGCAGAATTTTGCACTTCTACCAAGAAAAGTGCATGAAAGCATGTTGTGTAAATTTATACTTATCTCTGTTATAATATCAGGCGCTGTCCTGCAGCTATCGGCACAAACCGATACATCGGCTGTGCTGGAAGAAGTAACGGTTACTACGGGCCAGTACAGGCCAAAATATCTTTCCAGCTCAGTTTATAAAGTAAGGGTGATTGGAGCCGACCAGATCAGGATGAGAGGAGCTACTGATATACTGGGTGTACTTAATACTGAATTGGGAATCAGGTTCAGTACAGATTATGTATTGGGCGAAGCTGATATCCAGCTGATGGGTATGAGCGGGCCAAATGTAAAGGTGCTGATTGACGGAGTACCTTTGGTAGACAGAGGAGAAACACGCCAGTCAATAAGCCAAATAAATATTAATGATGTTGAAAAAATAGAAATTGTAGAGGGGCCGATGAGTGTTATATACGGCACCGATGCATTAGCAGGAGTAATTAATATTATTACAAAGAAAAATGCAACAGCCCGTAGAAGTAAATTATCTGTAACAGCAGGTATATTGGAAGAAACGGTACCTAAAGAATATGAACCTTTTGCCGGCGATGGTGTACACAACCAAAATTTACGGATTGGTTATAATCATAATAATGGCTTAGGTATAAGTGGTAGTTATGCACGCAATCGTTTTGGGGGATGGATAGGTAACGTTGCTGACAACAGCAGAACCAGGGAAATTAAACCTAAAGCTCAGGACTTATTGGGAGGAGAAGTTTTCTACCATAAGACTGGATTAGGTATTTCTTATCGTTTAAACTATTTATACGAAGACATTAAAAGCGAAGGTGTGCCAGGTGCTGGTGATCCTGAAGTAGCGCGACAATCATATATAACGAACCGCTATACGCATATAGCACAGGCCGATTGGAATATTTCCTCCAAATGGCAGTTAAATATTTCTGCATCTTACCAGGATTATAGCCGGAGAACAAAGAATACTACTTATAATACAGAAACAGGTACAGAGTATTTAAATCCAAATGCAACGCAGGACACTTCCACTTTCAAAACAACATTTTTACGAACAACCGCAGTATATAAATGGTCTGATAAAGTACACATCCAGCCAGGTATTGAGATCAAATCAGATAAAAGCGATGGACAGCGCATACATGAAAATGATGGTATTAATGATTACTCCCTTTTTATTTCAGGAGAGATTATGCCTGTTACCAGGTTAAATATACGGCCAGGGGTACGCTTCGCAAAAAATTCAGTGTATGATGCTCCTCCGGCGATCCCTTCATTAAATTTAAAATATGATTTTACAGATCAATGGAGTTTACGAGCCAGTTATGGAAGAGGGTTCCGAGCGCCTGCATTAAGAGAATTATACTTTACTTTTCATGATGCCAGTCATGATATTGAAGGGAACCCTGACCTTAAAGCAGAGTATTCCAACAGCTATGCTATCTCCATCACCCAAAATAAGTTTACTATAGGCAGTGTACAAGCTACTGCCGATATAAATGTTTTTTACAATGATTTTAAAAACAGGATTGGTTACGCTATGGATCCCGATAATCCTTCCTGGAGCACACTAATTAATATAGACCGTTATAAAACAACAGGAGGAACGGCTACCGCTAAATTATCTTATAAGTCATTGGCAGGAACAGCAGGTTTTTCCTATATCGGTCGTTATAATGTCTTTTCTGAAACAGCTGTCAATACTAAAACACTTGCATGGTCTCCCGAGGTTAACAGTAACATATTATATAGTTTTCCCAAATTAGGCGGCAGCCTGGCGTTGTTTTATAAATACACCGGTGCACAACCTGGTTTTGAACAGCAAACAGAAGGTAATACTACAAAAATTGTAGAAACAAAAATCCAGGATTACCATTTATTAGATATAACCGTTAGTAAATCCCTGGTGAAATATATTACACTTAATGCTGGGGCAAAAAACTTATTAGATGTAACACGGTTAACTAACAGCAGTGCTTCATCAGGAGCGCACAGCAGCAGCGGTCCTGTGTTAAAGAGTTATGGCCGTTCTTTCTTTTTAGGGGCTGTATTTAATTGGAATTAATTTCTTAAACAGACAAAAAGTATAATAATATGAGAACTACATTGAAATTTTTATTGATCCTCACGGTTTTAGGAATTGTGTTTGCTGGATGTTCTAAAGATGATCCGCCGTTACCTCCGGTACAAGTGGGCTTTTCTGCTACTGAATTAGGTTTCGATGCTGCTACCAGCAATTTAACTGTAACATTGGAAGCAACCAGGGCTCAAACTGTAGCTGTACCGGTTACCATCAATGTAACAACTACCGGGCTTACCACCGGAACAGATTTTTCTACTGATCCTGCTATTGCAAGTGGAACATTGTCTGTAACAATTCCGGCCAACAGTACTTCTGTAACATTTAAAATCACAAAAGCGGAAGGATTGCTACTATCCGGATCGGAAAAGATCAATTTTGAAATCGCTTCTGCAACAGATGCTGTTATAGGCACTAAAAAAGACCTGTCGGTAAGCTTAAGTGCTATTACTTCAGAAGGCTCTACAGACTTTGCAATTCCAGGTAAAACGGATGCGTCTAATTATGCAAGCAGTGTATATATCGATTTTAGCAATAACGTAGCTATAGCAGCTGACAGGCAAAGCTGGAACATTGGTTTTACAACCGGTTCGGATTTTAAAGTGGTTCTTAATCCGTATCATCTTAGCAAAGCATGGAAATTAAACAAAACAGATATTACTACTGTAATAAGCACTGCTGACACTACCGGCTCCGGATTGAATTTCGGGCAGTATTCTACACCCATCACTGCTATTGATGATATATCCGGCGATTTAACCAAAACAGTATTTGGCGATATTGCTACTAGCGAAGCTGATGCAAAAGTTATAATATATGCCAAAGAATTTGATACAGATCCTGCCAACTGGTATCGTATAAAAGTGAGCCGTAACGGCAGCGGATATAAGCTGCAATATGCTAAATACAATGAAACAACCGTTAAAACAGTTAATATTGATAAGAATAGTGACTATAATCTTATATTCTTTTCTTTAGAAACCGATAAAGTTGTAAGTGTAGAACCAAAAGCTAATAACTGGGATATTCAATGGTCATATTCTTTTTATCAAACCGCTACATTAGCTTATGCCTTCCAGGATTTGATATCATTAAATTACATGGCAGGAGCTGAAGCGGCAGAAGTAATCTCCACTACGGCTACCTGGGATACCGATTTCAATGCCTTTGCCAGATCTAACGTATCTTCATTGACATTCTTAAAAACAAAAGATGCTATTGGCGACAAATGGAGAGTTACCACTGGTTCGGGAATTAAGAAGGATCGTTTCTACGTTGTAAAAGACCCCAGTGGTAATTATTATAAGCTGCGTTTCAAAAAAATGGGCGTAGGCGATACCGGTCAAAGAGGTCGTCCTGAAATAGATTATGTTTTACTGAAATAGGAAAAAAAATAAAAATAAATTTACTGGTAAAGGAAAATAAATAGCATGAAAAAAGTATTCAATATTGTTGTAGCTGCCGCACTATCAGCATCTGCAACAGCTCAAACAGGTAAAGAAAATATAGACAAGCTCTGCGGCTGTTTTGAAGTAACGTTTAAATACGCCGAAACTTTTTCACCGGATAAAGACTATAAGTTTCACGACAGGGAAAAAATACAGGGCGCTACCGAGCTGGCACTGCCTATTGTCAATACCAATAAAAGAGTGGTAATCCAGCACCTGCTGGTGGTGGGTAATGGTATGGTGGTAAAACACTGGCGTGAAGAGTGGACTTACGAAAATCCTGTACAATGGAACTATAAAGGTGATAAAGTATGGGAAAAAGTTAACCTGAATAAGAACGATGTAAAAGGCAAATGGTCGCAATCAGTATGGGA
>DAOLFI010000044.1:0-10681 GCA_035326385.1 Niabella sp. | reverse complement strand
CATCACAAAATTGATATCGCTTTCGGGTGCATCAATTGCTGCAAAATGTTCGGCACAATAGATCGGGAAAGCTCCCTCCCGGCCTCCTGCGGAGGGGGAGGCGTTTTGAAAGACCTGCGAGGTATTAGCAGGGTATATCACTTTTAAAGTTCCCGGTAATGCAAAACCAATTTCAGGCTTTGTGATGTACACGTAATCTGCTGCCGTGTCTGAAATATTCCATTTATCGTCCGCTTCGTTATAAGTGTAGCCGATACTTTGCAAAGAAGCAGGAGTAATGTGTTCCACCTTACTTAGATCTGCAATTACCACCGGCACCTGCCCACCGCCGATATTGTTAACAGCTTTTGTTTGGTGGCGTTTGAATTGAAAAGGATTATAAGCAAGTCCGGAAGTCCGGAAGTCCGGAAGTCCGGAAGATGAACTTTCTGTCTTTCCGTCTTTCTGACTTTCTGACTGCGGCTCATACCGCTTCACAATATCCCTGCACACGGGTATCTCCAATTCAGGATCTTCGGTAAGTGATACGCGGATGGTATCGCCAATGCCGTCTTCCATTAATGTGCCAATACCTACGGCAGATTTAATGCGGCCTTCCTCGCCATCACCGGCTTCGGTAACACCAAGATGTAAGGGGTATATCTCGCCAAACTCTTCGTGCATTTGCTTGATCAGCAAGCGGTAAGCCTGCACCATCACCTGCGGATTGCTGGCTTTCATGCTTAATATAATCTGGTGATAGCTTTCATCACGGGCAATACGTAAAAATTCCATCGCGCTCTCCACCATACCAATAGGCGTATCTCCATAGCGGCTCATGATGCGGTCGCTAAGGCTGCCGTGGTTAGTGCCAATACGCATGGCAGTGCCATACTCTTTACAGATTTTTACCAACGGCGTAAAGCGCTCGCGGATGCGGTCTATTTCTTCGGCATATTCTGCATCGGTATAATCAATTTGCTCAAATTTTTTCTTGTCCACGTAATTACCCGGATTCACACGCACTTTTTCCACGATGCGGGCAGCAACTTCGGCCGCGTTCGGTGTAAAGTGAATATCAGCTATCAGCGGCGTAAAGTAACCGCGTTTATGTAATTCATTTTTAATACTTAGTAAATTTTCAGCATCCTTTTTAGACGGTGCAGTAATGCGCACCAGCTCAGCACCAGCTTCAATGCACCGGATAGTTTGCTCCACTGTGGCAATGGTATCCATGGTATCGGTAGTGGTCATTGTTTGTAACCGGATAGGATGATTATTGCCCAGTAATAAATTTCCGATCTTTACTTCTTTGGTTAACAGCCTTTTATAGTGAGTAAGTGATTCTGCAAATAATTCCATGCTGCAAAGGTAAGTTGATAAGTTGATAGGTTGATGCGTTGACATGATGCGCCAGCCGCGTGAGGGACAGAAACGGAAAGCCCGCTGAAGATTTGGCGCGCCGGCTCTCCCCTTTAGGGGTAGGGGGTGTAGCGGACTTGCAGAGGATGGCCCGACCCTGCGTAACAAAGTGGAGCAGGGGCATGCCAAAATTATTTTTATAGACTAATTTGTTATTTTAGACGTTTAATTGCTATATGGAACAGTTATTTAAAGAATTATACCGGCACCCTCTTTTTACTGAAGCAGATATGCAAACGCTTGCTGCAGCTCATGAACCTGTTGAAGTAGAGAAAGGAGCTATTCTTTTGCGCGAAGGCAAAGTAGCCAATGAATATTACGTGCTGCAAAAGGGTATGGCACGGGCTTACGTGTATGATTATAATAATGATGAAATAACTACCGAGTTTTTTACAGAAGGCGAGCTGGTTATTTCTACTTCTTCGCTGTTTCAGCGTACGCCTTCGCAGGAGAATATGCAGGCAGTGACCGATTGTATTTTGTGGAAAATGGAATTTGAAATGTTTCAAAAACTGTTTCATGCTATGCCAGGTTTTGTAGAGTGGGGCAGGCTTTGGTTTACCGCCCAGCTTTTTGCCATCAAGCAGCGGTCTCTTGATATGGTAAGGGAAACCGCAACCAGCCGTTACTTAAAGCTGCTGAAAGAAAAGCCGGAGATCATTCAATATGTGCCGCTTAAGCAGATAGCTTCTTACCTGGGCGTTACAGATACTTCGCTAAGCCGTATCAGGAAAGATATATCGTTATAAGCTTTGAGGATGAAGCATATTCTTGCAATTATAGGCAGCGCGCAACCGCATTCATCAAATCTTAAATTAGTGCAATTTCTTGCACAGCATTTTTCCGGTGCCCTGCATATTGAAATTTTTGATGAGCTAAAGTCTTTACCGCATTTTGATGTACTTCAGGCAACACAAAATGTACCGGAAGCTATTGAATTGATCCGGGGGAAAATTGAAGCGGCGGATGCCGTACTGATTACCAGTCCTGAATATATTTTCAACATTCCGGCCGGGTTGAAGAATCTACTGGAATGGTGTGTTGCCACAACTATTTTTACCGATAAGCCTTTAGCCGTAATTGTTGCATCTGCTAATGGTAAGAAAGCTTTTGAGGAAATAAAGCTGATCATGAAAACGCTGGGTGCATGCTTTAATGATGAAACCAGCCTGTTGATCAATGGCGTGAAAGCAAAGATTCCGTCAGAAAATAGCATAGATTCTGATGTACAGCAGCAATTGATCAGTGTAATACAGGGGCTTAAAGCTATAATATATTAATAACCAACAACTAATGCTCAATGTTCCATTTTCAGGGTATTCGTTTTGGAGACATGTGTACGTCCCTGATTATTGCGTATTGAAAATTGAATGTTTTAAATGAATACCTGTAAAAAAATGCCTACCTATTTTAGGCACGCACACTTGCCCAATGGCAAGTAATATATCATTTTAATAACAGCGCATGTAATATTTGCCAAATGGTAAGTGGGGATGCCTGTTTGCAGCCTTATTTTTGAATTTGGAAAAACCAATATGACTTTCTAAAAACAAAAACCCCTTCCCATGAGTAAAGAAAATCTATACAAGAACATTGATACTGTATTTAGTGATGTCATTTCCTCTTTATCCGGGAGCGATGATAAACGGCTGAACGAAGTTCCGTTCACCGATAGCTGGACAATAGGACAGACTGCGGAGCATATTATTATTTGCAGCAGGGGCATACCAGACCATAAGGTAACAGATGCAGGCAGGCCCTTTGATGCGAAAGTGGATGCATTAGGTGATATTTTCCTGGACATGAGCCAAAAATCAAAAGCTGATCCACGTGTTGCTCCAGGCGTACCTCCGCATAGTAAAAAGGAACTGAGCTCACTGTTAGAAGCTAACAAAAAGCTGCTGCTTGGCATCATTTCTGAACGGGATCTGTCTGAATTGTGCGTGGATGCGGAGTTTCCTTACCTGGGACATCTTACCCGTTACGAGTGGCTGTATTTTATGCAGGTACATACTCAAAGACATTTGAATCAAATCAAAAACATACAGCAAATGATGTCTGCTCATTAATAGTGTGAAAGGAAAAGTGTTACCAGGAAATATTATAGATCCTGGTATACAACAGCAACTGATCAAAGTGACAGAGCGGTTTAAAGTAATGATGTAGCGCTGCTAAAGTTTTAATGGGTTTGACATTTTGGGGAATGTTATTTTTCTATTCTGTGACAGGTCAAAACAGATGGAGGCAAATTGATTACCTTTATGTAAATAACGTGACGGACGTGTTTGAGTAAGAACCTATTTGAATACTTTTATATCAATATGACGGAAGAGCCTAACAAATTAGAAGAACCCGATGTGCCTTATGGCGTAATCACTTCCTTAGATCAGCTTAACCTGTCTGAGAGGTATTCCTATGCTGATTATTTCCGATGGAAATTCAAGGAAAGGGTAGAGCTTTTAAGGGGCTGGATCCATAAAATGAGCCCGGCGCCGAGTTCTACACATCAAATAATTTTTAGAAAACTATTTCTGAAATTTGGAAATTATTTTGAGAAAAAATCCTGTCAGGTTTTTGCGGCCCCTTTTGATGTACGTCTACCTGATTCAAAAAAACAAAAGGGTGATGACCTGGTTTTTACTGTGGTGCAGCCTGATATTTGTGTGGTTTGCGATGCTGAGAAAATAGACGACCGTGGCTGTATAGGCGCCCCCGACCTGGTGATAGAAATACTTTCACCGGGCAATACCCAAAAGGAAATGGGTATAAAATTCGACCTTTATGAAGAAAGCGGCGTAAAAGAATACTGGCTGGTACAACCGGAGGATAGAGTAATTCTTGTATATGTATTAAAAGACGGCAAATACACTGGTCTCAAACCTTTTACAGAGGACGATGAAATCAGCTCTTCTCTTTTCCCGGCTTTAAAGTTTAGAGTGAGAGACGTATTTGATTGAAAGAGATAAACTAAAAACCATATATTATAAAACCCGCAACGGTGATCACCGTTGCGGGTTTTGTTACTAACATCTATGAGGTCATTAATCTGCCAACAGGCCGAACTCAGCTCCTGCGGCAAAGTCCTGCCCGTTTTGCGAGCTGAGAGCTGTAAAGCGAATAAACCTGCCTTTTACGGAATTGGCTAATTTTATCGTTTGCAATCTGCCGCCTCTTTCGAAACTACCTTCGGCCACAGGATCGTTCCAGTTCTTTCCATCTGCGCTTACCTGTACTTTATAGTCCTTAATATTTCCATTGATTCCGTTTTGCCGGGGCAAATAAGTAAAGCCTTTGATATTCTTTACTTCGCCGGCATCAAAATCAACCCAATGCGGATACTGTGCCACGGTAACGGAGTACATGGTATGCCAGATGGTGTTGGGATTCCCGTCAACCAGGTGTTTGGCATTGCCCTCGCCGGTTTCCTGGCTCGATGCAAACACTACCTCCAAAGGAACTGTTTCGATCTTTGGGTAATCAAAAGAAACTTTTATAAGTGGGTTATTTTTATCCCATGCTGTTATTGTACCGCCATTGCGCAAATTGAACGGCTGACTATATGCCTGTGGTTTGTCATTATTAATAGTATACAGGAGCTGTGCGGTACTGTTTGAGGCCGAAACAGAAACGTTACCATTGCGGTTTCTTGAAACAACAATAGGAGCATCGCCGGATGTGGTAACCTGCGATTTTTGTGCATAGTCGTTATTGGTAACCGGCCTTATGATAAACCCGAAAGTGCGGCTATCGGCTTTTACCCTGTCTTTTTGTAAAGGAGGACCCTGTCCGCAGCTATTGCCACCCAGCCCCGTTACAGCGGCATCAATATGTAAATGACTACCAGAGCTTTTGGGTAGTTTGTGCGGATGCGTTGCTAATGTAAGCTCTAACTCTGTCCAGGGTAATGCCGAAGTAGCCATGTGGTCTTTGGCAATAAAAACAATTCCCTGCCCCAGCTTATTGGTTACAGCTGCCCAGCGCACTTCTTCATTATTGCTCATGCTTTGCGGGTTGGGCCAGGGTACGAACTGATCCGCAACAGTACTTTTATGCACTTCTATAAACTGCGCTGTTTTCCTGTCATAGTAATTATTAAAGGGACCTCGGCCATAGTAGGTGTATTGATCGAAAGCTCCGGGCATTTGTAAAGCATATCCTATTCTTGCCAATGCAAACGATTCATCATTGGAGGTAATGGCTGATTCTAATTCTATTGATCCGTCAGGATAAACGGTCCATACCGGATTAGTGACTAGCTTAAAATCGTCGGCACCAAAAGGACGGTTGGTATTTTCTACAATGGTATAAGTGCCTGAAGTGCCTCCACGGAGTGTAGCGCCATTAGGTGCCTGAGATTCTACAGTGAACGATAATACCACGGCCCCGTCTTTCCGTGTGTATACAGCGTTGGACAATGCGCTATGTTTGAGGTTATGCAGCCCTTTTTCAAACCATTGCTGGTAGGCCCAGTTGTCATTATCAACAGGCGCTCTTAAGCCGTCTATCCTGGGGCCTTCGCCATCACGTATAACCGTATTGCCACTGTAATTCAGGTTGTAAACAGTACCGGTTTTGGTATCAAATTTTACAGTAAAGCCTGTCCCGGTCAGTACTTTCAAATTGCCTTCATTAACGATATTTATTTTACCGCCGGCCTGAACAGAAGCTATAGAAGCCCTGCCAGTAGCCACTTTTACCGGAAGTTGCTCTTCCATTTGTACAAACCCCTTTCCGCCCCAGGGCATATCCTTATTCAATAAAAACTGGATTTTTACAAAGTACTCTGATTGCGGGTCTAATTTTTTATAATCAAAAGGAATAGTAACCACCTGTTTTTGTCGTGGCGCAATGATATTTTTAGGCCCGATGAAAGAAGTGCTTTTTTCTATTTCCAACCCGTCTTTATGTAAAGACCACTGCATCGTATAGTCTTCTAACGAAATAAAATAGTTTTTATTGAATATTTCGATTTTCCCATTTTGAATATCTACTGCCTTAACACCAACATTCTGATGCACTTTTTTAATTTCATAATACTGGGGCTTGGGCTTCATGTCGGCGAAGATCAAACCATTGTTTACAAAAGTCCCATCGTTAGGCTTATCCCCAAAGTCGCCACCGTAGGCCAGGAATTTTTCCCCGGTTTCTTTATCATAATAATACATGGCCTGATCTATCCAGTCCCAGGTAGCACCACCCATAAAAAAGTTGGTAGATTCAATGGCCTCCCAATAGTCTATCAAATTTCCGGATGCGTTGCCCATTGAGTGGGCATATTCCGAAATATGAAAGGGGTATTTTAGCTTGTAGGTTCCTTTAACGGCGCCGCGCACCCACTCGATAGAAGGATATTGGTTGGAGCCTATGTCAACTATATTGTTATTGCGCTCATACTGAACAGGACGGGATATATCCACTGTTTTAATGGCATCGTAAGCCGCCACAAAGTTTTTACCCGGTCCTGCTTCGTTGCCCAATGACCATATAATAACGGACGGATGGTTAACAGTGGCATGAACCATCTCCAGGTTGCGGGCAACATGCGCATCCTTCCACTCCGGGGGATGCGATAAAGAAGCCTCTCCATAATAATATTCATGGCTTTCAATATTAGCTTCATCTTCCAGGTAAATGCCATACTTATCGCACAGGTAATACCAGTAAGGATTGTCGGGATAATGCGAGTTACGGGCATGGTTGATATTAGCGCGTTTCATCAACATTATCTCTGCCTCCATTTGCTCATGGCTTACCACTTTTCCTTTTTCAGGGTTGGTTTCATGCCGGTTAACGCCCTTCAGCTTTATTGTTTTTCCATTGATGTAATAGTAGCGTCCTGCCAGGCCAAACTCATCGTCTGCTGCTTTAGTGTCTTTGATCTCTACTTTCCGGAACCCCACATTTAATGAAACAGTTTCAATAGTTTTACTCTTCCCATCCTTCAGTTCCGCTATCAAAGTATACCGGTAGGGCTTTTCAGCAGACCACTTGCCAGGATTTATAATATTCAGCTTTGTTGTGGCTATGTTACTCTGACTGTTTGCCACCTGGGCCAGGCTGGCAACAGCATTAGCACCAGCTACTAATTTGTTCTCATCGCTGTACAGTTCGTTTGCATATAAAGAATAAGCTATTTTATACCCCTTTGCCGTTTTCTTTTCAAAATTCTGAACATCGGCAGTAATGGTTAACGAGCCATTGGTATAGTTTGCATCTAAGTCAGGAATGGCTATGATATCCCTGATAGCGACTTTCGGTTTTGATGTTAAGTAAACCGACCTGAAAATGCCCGGCAACCTGAACATATCCTGCGCTTCAATAAAAGATGCATCGGAGTTCCGGTACACTTCCACAGCAATAGTATTGCTTCCTTTTTTAAGGTAGCTGCTAATGTTGAACGATGCCAGGTTCCTTGAGTTTTTAGAAAAGCCAACATATTTGCCGTTTATCCACAGATAAAAGAAATTATCTACGCCGTCGAAATTGATCAATACTTCTCTGCTCTTCCAGCCGGCGGGCACATCAAAGGTCCTTTTATAGGAACCTACTTCGTTCCTGTAAATATAAGTAGTCCAATCCTGGGGAGGTGTGCGCATTACCCCTCCTCGCCAGTCATCCACTTTCACCTGATGCTGGAAAATTACTTTTTGGTTTACATAGATAGGCACTCCATATTTGAGGCTGCCATCTTTTTGAATGCCGTAAATATTCCAGCTCATAGGTACAGGTACGTCTTCCCACTCTGAAACATCAAATGCTTCTTCATAAAAACGTTTTGGGCGTTCATCAGAATGTTTTACCCAATGAAATTTCCATGTACCGTTCAGCGATTTGTAATAACTGCTGAAGCCAGGTAAAACTTTTCTTGCCGCTTCAATATTTTGAAAATTGAAAAAATAGGCATGTGGCTGCTCTTTGTTTAAAGACAGATCGCCTGGCGATTCCCACTCTTTGCCGGTTGGCGCTGCCTGCGCACCGTATCTGAATCCGCCTGTCGTGTTAAACTGCGGCGTAAATGATTGCTGAGCTGACAGCTGCAGGGTTAGTAACAACAATAAAAAACCGGTAAGAAACCGCAAACATGGTAATAGCTTCATATAGTCCATTTTCAGGTGTCTACAAATATAATATGTAGGGGTGATAGATTTTTGCACAACCGATTGCAGTATATTCTTCTTTTCTTGTCAAATGGCAAGCCGGGAAACCTCATAGCTGCGTTATTTTTGAGTAAGATTTTTATCACAGCTTAAAAATTACAAAATGGAAAATAAGAAATTCAATCCCGTAGTATGGTTCGAAATTTATGTAGATGATATGGAGCGCGCTACAAAGTTTTATGAAACAGTATTGGGTGTCAAACTGGAGCAAATGTCAGATCCCACAGATATGTCCATGCAAATGAAAATGTTTTCCGGTGATATGGATGCCCATGGTACTAACGGTTCACTGGTAAAAATGGAGGGTATGAAAGCAGGGGGCGGTAATGTTGTTATTTACTTCGGTTGTGAAGATTGTGCTGTGGAAGAAAGCAGGGTAGAAGCTGCGGGTGGAAAGATCTGCCAGGCCAAAATGCCCATTGGCGAATTTGGATTTTGTTCGCTTGTCAGCGACACAGAGGGAAATACTATTGGATTGCACTCCATGAAATAGCTATTATAAATGGAACCTGAACGAATAGTGCTGAACATACTGGTGCATAAGCCGGTTAATGAAGTCTGGAAAAAATGGATAACTCCTGAAGATATGGAGCAATGGAATATTCCTTCTGATAGCTGGCGTTGCCTTAATGTTTTTAATGATTTCATTGAAAGCGGACTATTCTGTTATGCAATGGAAACGAAGGATGGTAGGGAACGTATTGAACATAAAAGTATATACAACCGAATTGTTCCATATGAGCTTATTGTATATATGCTTGATGACGGGCGAAAATCTACAGTAGAATTTCAGCAAATAGATCGTAATACTATTATTCGCGAAACCTTTGATCCCGAACAGCAAACTCCGTTAAAGGTGCAACAGGATCTTTGTCAGTCTGTTTTAGAACGGTTTAAGGAGTATGCCGAAGCAGAATAATTTATTAAGATGAGGCACGGTTAATTTTAAATCGATGATATGAAAATTGTAAAAACAATTCTTTGCACATTATTTGGTCTTATGTTTATCAATGCAGGGCTGGATAAGTTTTTTCATTATATGCCGGTACCACCGGCAGATGCTACAATGGCTCAATTATTTGAAGCAATTACAACACTTAGATGGCTGATGCCTTTAGTGGGATTTGCAGAAGTAACCGGCGGGCTGCTTTTTATATTTCCAAAGACGCGCGCGTTAGGCGCCCTGGTAATCTTTCCTATAATGATCGGGATCATTTGCCATAACGCTACATTCATGCCATCGGGTCTGGTCATTGCAGGGCCTCTTTTTGCAATTAATCTTTGGATGATGGCAGATAACCGGAATAAGTATAAGCCTTTGATCAGCTAAACGATTATTAAATCGATATTAAAGTATTCTTTGACCAGGTAAAATTATACAATATGATTGCTGCACAGCGTGGATATGAGAAAGTGAATGGCATCAATAAAAGCGCCGGTGTTTTTTATTGTTGGGGATAGAGATGTAACTACTGCTGCACATGCCGCGGAGATGAACAGACTGGTTCCCGGGTCCTGGTTAATGATAGTTCCATGCGGGCATGGTACTTATATGATTGCAGATGAAACAGGCAGCACCAATAGTGATTTTATTGACTTTTTAATTAACCAGGTGAAGAAATTTTTGAATAGTAATCTTTCGATATAAAAAATCAATTGTATATGAAAAAATATAGTATCGAAATCAAATGGGCCCTCGTTTTTATTATAATGACGTTGCTCTGGATGCTGCTTGAAAAGCTGGCAGGGCTGCACAGCACGCATATTGATAAGCACATGTATCTGACCAACCTGTTTGCTATTCCAGCCGTAATTGTTATGGTCCTTGCTTTAAAGGATAAAAAGAGAAATTTTTATAAGGGGCGCATGAGCTATAAGCAGGGATTAGTTTCAGGTATTATCATTTCAGTAATTATTGCCATACTCAGCCCTCTTTCGCAATGGATCACCTCTTATATTATAAGTCCGGAATACTTTCCCAACGTGATAGAATATTCTCTGAAAACAGGGTATCATAAAACCAGGGAAGCGGCCGAGGCTTATTTTAATTATAAAAATTATGCTGTACAGGGTACTATTGGGGCGCTTGTTATGGGTATTGTTACTACAGCCATTGCAATGAT
>DAOLFI010000848.1:0-2162 GCA_035326385.1 Niabella sp. | reverse complement strand
TAAGGTCAATCAGCCTGCCGGGAGTGGCCACTACGATATGAGTTCCTCTTTTAAGGTCACGCACCTGCTGCGTAATAGAGGTTCCGCCATATACAGCGGTAACAGATATACGTCCTTTTTGCGCAAACCGTTCCAGATCGGTAGTGATCTGCAAACAAAGCTCGCGGGTTGGGCAAATAACCAATGCCTGCGGTGTGCGCTGCTCTTTATTAATTAACTGCAATAAGGGTAATCCAAAAGCCGCTGTTTTACCGGTACCTGTTTGTGCCAACCCAACAAAATCTTTTGTACCTTGTAATAAAACCGGAATGGCCTGTTCCTGGATGGGGGTGGGAGTTACGAAACCTATGGTTTCCAGAGATTGAAGCAGCCCAGCTTCTATCCCTAATGATTCAAATGTTGTCATAAAAAGGGTGCAAAGGTAAGCAAAGTTAGCCTTATATTACTGCTCTTGCTTCAAAAGATGTCTTTTTAGGCCGATAGTTCAGTCTCAACAGGCCCATCCAGAGCATCCCGGTGCTTAAGCCGCAGACCTATTTATTTAAGTTAACTATTTAACTATTACTGTTTTAGCAAAACCATTCCAAAGCCTGGAGTATCAGCAGGAATTAATATTCCATTTTCCAATCTGTGATGACCGAAATCAATATCATTGGAAAAACAGGTTACTCCTTCTATGGTGCAAACATTACCTAAACCAGCGGCCAAATGCATAGTATAAATTGTTTTCAGATAATCGCCCCAATTATGTGGCGATCCTAACATCTGGTTTTCTTTCAGAACCGGCGTCAGGGCTCTCCACTGGGTAAACCCATATCCCATTATATCGTCCAGGTAAACATCAAGTACACCTTTCCGTCCCATTTCCAAAGCTAACGGCAAATCCGGATGGGCTTCTCCATCAGCTAGCAAAGTATTTCTTCTACGATTACTATTCAACCAATTTCTTAACACAGTAAAATCATCTACTTTTTCACGAAAAGGCTCTTCTATCCACCAAACAGGAACATCTTCGATCCCCTCCATATAATGTATAAAATCAGATACTGTATATCCGTCATTAGCATCAACAAGAATATCAACATCCGGAAAATAATTATGAACCAGTTTAGTTACCTCAATATCCCGCTTAATACCTTCATTTAAGGGCATCCATTGTTTACCACGACCAATCTTTAGCTTGAACTGCCGATAACCTTTGCTATAGTCATACTGACACTCCTCAAATATTTTATCTAATCCGGAGGGATTGTCCAACGGGTCTAAATCGTCCATATAAATCATTCCGCTATAACATTTGGTAACGAACGGTTTTTCCCGCCCCAAAAGTTTATATACGGGCTGAGAAGTAATAATACCTGCCAGGTCATGTAAAGGAATATCAAAAATCATGGCCTCTTTACTTAATGCCCCGATTTGAGGATTAAATACATCTGTTAATTTTTTCCCTTTCATTGACTCGAAAGCTTTCCCTGCTCTTTCCTCCGAATCCCTTAGCATTCCAATTCCTTTTGCTCCTTGTTTAGTGTATAAAGAGCAAATTGTAAGATCGGGACCATAACCATGAATTCCCTTACTTGAATTGCGTCCTACCAAACGGGGATATCTAAGTTTGACCCGCGTAAAAGCAATACGATCCAAAATATGATAATCCAGGTCATTTTGCTGAATCCTGTTACTGAAGCCGCTGCAGAATACTCCGCATTTGCTTTTATTCCGGGAACTAAAACTGTTACCCCGGTAGCAGCCAAATGGCCCATAAAATTTCGTCTGTCCATATTAGTGCAATTTATAAATATTGACTAATAATACTATAGAAAAGAATTATTTCCCTCACAATATGACATAAAAAAACCACTCCGCCTTAGCGGAATGGCTCCTCTATATTGCTTGCCGAAAAAAACTTATAATGTAGTAGACGAATCTGTTGTTACCGGAGTTGTATCTGCATTTATTATCATCGTATCGGCAGGATTAACCGGGGGATTTCCTGTAGATGGTTCAATCACTGAACTGTCGGAAGAAACCTCTGTAGACTCTTCATTAGCTGCATTGTTACACGCCAAAAAACTTAAAGAACTGATTGTCAATAGAATAAGTAACTTTTTCATAAATAAAGTGATTTAAGGTTAAAAAAGTTAATACCAGCCCTGCCAAAAAGT
>DAOLFI010000847.1:0-2162 GCA_035326385.1 Niabella sp. | reverse complement strand
GCAGACCGCATTCATCATTTAAGCTATGGAATGGTAGAGCTGCCAAGCGGCCGGATGAAAACCCGTGAAGGTACGGTAGTGGATGCAGACGACCTTATGAATGAGCTGGTAAAAGTGGCAGCCGCCAAAACCGAAGAGCTGGGCAAAGTGAGTGGTTTCTCTGAGGCGGAACTGAATGAGCTGTACGAAACTATTGCTTTAGGCGCATTAAAGTTTTTCCTGCTGAGAGTTGATCCCAAGAAGCGGATGGTATTTAACCCAGAAGAGAGCATAGATTTTCATGGCTTCACAGGGCCGTTTATTCAATATACACATGCCCGTATCAAATCTGTTTTAAGAAATGAGACTATTAGCGATATAGATATTACCCCGGATTTATTACCTCTTGAAAAAGAGCTGATCATTTTATTAGAACAGTTTAGTGTTACCATACAGCAGGCCGCCACGGAGTTTAACCCTTCTCTTATTGCTATCTATGCGTTTAATGTGGCCAGGCTTTTCAATAGCTTTTACGCAGCGCATTCTATCCGTAATGCCGAAAGTGAAGCTAAAAAGCAGTTGCGTTTAAAGATCTCGCAGCTTACGGCAAATACTATTGCTAAGGCAATGAACTTATTGGGCATTAAAGTACCCGAAAGAATGTAGCAGGTAATTAAAAAGTAACTGCTGAAGCAGTGCCGTTTTATAAGCTCCTGCGCACATTTAGTGCTATTCTATACCATGCTGGTATCCCTCAGCTGAAGCGCTTTGTGTAAATGATGGGAAAACGAGCAGTGCGAAGATAGCGGATGTCGCCAATCCGCCGATAATACCTGCAATGGCAACAATCAATAAGGAAGCTTTTCTTCTCTCTATTTATCTGAAATAATTATATTGCTTGAAATAGGTACAATCTGTGTCCAAATACCGCTTATTTTAAACTGGGTGCCTGTGCTTGTATTTTGAACAGTCAAAGTATAATTGCAGACCCGTTTACAATAGGTGATCTGGCCTTTCACATATACTGTGTGATACGGGTTCACTAACATTTTATAGTTATTAGGTGTATCTTTAATAAAGGATGTTGTAGTAATACCTTCTTTATATACCGTTCTGCCGGCAGCATACATTTTATTATCTATAATTAAATCTGGGACGCTGATATTTATGGCTTCTTCCGGCAACCAGGCAAAAGCTTCATAGTCGCCGCTTTCAAAATTGGAAGACTGCATTACATTTTCAAAAATGGATCCATAAGGTTTCCAGGTAGCTTCTGATGTGGGATTGCTCAAAGCTAATGTTGAACAGCCTTCTTCGCTTTTATAAACACTACGTTGATTTTCCAGTTCTTTAAACTCCGATTTTACTAATTTATATCCGCTTCCTCTTTTCTGAATAACGGTAACATAGTGCTCACGGCCCGTTTCATCAGCTATAGCTATCTCAAACTTTCGTTCGGGTAATACATCAAAGTTTTCTTTTAATTGAATAGTAAACTTATCATCGCCTTCGCGTATTAAGGTCATCCATCCTGATGCGGCTTTTATCTGCCCATATCCTTTTAAAACTAAGGGGTAGCCGTTATGGTCCAATACAGCCTCTCCCAAGGGCATATACTTTACTGATGCTATATTCCAGCCATTGGTTGAAATGGGCACTTCAAGTTCACCGCCACTCAATATTTCTAATGTTTTATAAGGAGGGGTAATTAATTCAATGGTACTATTTTTAGAGCATGAGGCAAGCCAAACGTAACAAATAGTTAACAGTACTGCTCCAAACCGGTTCAATGTGCTCATATCTCCTCTGTATTTAGTTCTCTTATGGGTAAGTGAAATCTTTATTGCCCGCCAAAGGTACAGGGCAAATGCAAGAGCACAGGTTGATACTAATCAATAAAAAAATCCCCCGGTTTTCACCGGAGGACGCTCTTTTTATTCTTTCCTTTTCAGTTCCCTACTCCCTATTCCCTACTCTCTACTGCTTATTTCAGCACTTCTGCCATTGTTTTACCAATATCAGCCGGGCTGCTTACTACGTGTATGCCGCATTCGCTCATGATCTTCATTTTAGCTGCAGCTGTATCATCGGCACCGCCAACGATAGCGCCTGCATGGCCCATACGGCGGCCGGGAGGCGCTGTTTGTCCGGCAATAAAACCTACTACCGGTTTTTTATTCCCG
>DAOLFI010000846.1:0-2162 GCA_035326385.1 Niabella sp. | reverse complement strand
TAATACTTCCACTCCAGGCACCAGTTTGGATTTGTGATAGATCTGAATATTTGCGCTATCCAATAAAACAGCGCTGTTGTACATTTCATAATAGGCGCTGCCATCACGAAATGGTTTCGCATACCGGCTTATTTTATGATCAAATTGCCTGTAACCTTCGAGTCCGGTCAGTAAGTTGACCTGCGGATGATCTTTTAAGAATTGCCACAGGGGAAGCAGGAAAAAATTTTCTTTTATATGATCTTCGTCCGTTTGAGAAGGTATGGCTGTTTCGGGCCAGATCACCAGCGCGGTATTGGTGTCAATCTCCTTTTGTGATAAGGAGATGAGCTTTTGAAGCTGCGCCTGCGCCATGCCTGCATCAAATTTTTGATAAGGATCTATATTAGGCTGCACTACTACTACATTGTATTTATTATGCAGAAGTGTGAGTTTATTCTTTATAAAGAATGAAAAAAGTATCGGAATTAAAAGTAACGCTACCCATGCCGCAGCATTCTTAAAGTAGCGCATGCTCCTTCCTTCAAGCCGGTACAGCTGTAGTATATGAAATACAAAAACATTACTTAATAAAATCCATAAGCTGCCGCCCGATGTGCCGGTATATTCATACCACTGTACCCAATTGGGGTGGGTGGCAAAGGCATTTCCCAGGGTAAGCCAGGGCCAGCTCAAATCCCAGTCATGATGGATGTATTCAAAGACAAGCCAGTAGGCAATAATGGACAGGTTGCCAATAAACCCTTTCACATATTTTTTAGTGAAATAATAAAGCAGCCAGGGAAGGCACATAATAAGACTGTTGGCAAAAAAAGCGCTCAGGCCTCCCTCTACACTTGCTTTGGCTACCCACCAGGTGGTAAGTATATTCCAGATCACCATGTGTATATAGGTATAGCCTAACAGCTTCTTCCAGTTATTACTGTTTTCTACAATTCTTAACAAAGGAATCCACCCTACAAACAGGAGCAGGGTAAGGGGAGAAGTAGGCCAGGAGGCCCATAGCAGAGCGCCTCCCAGTATAGAAAGTAATAAATTTTTCTGCGTTAATTGCATGACGTAAAGCTAAGGCAAAATGTCTGAACCTTAATTTACAGGACTAATATGATTTATTTAAAACCGGCCGAAGAGCTGCACTACGATGTTTAAACTAAAAGGCAAGGATTAAAATTCTAAACAGCACTTGTTTCCGCTTTCCTTCTTTCACCTATCTGTTGGCGCCACATGGCATAGTATAGCCCCTTCTTTTCAATCAGGTCTTCGTGGCTGCCGGTTTCGGCCACTTCACCACGTTCCAGTACATAGATCCTGTCGGCGTGCATAATAGTACTTAAACGGTGCGCAATCAATACAGTTATCTGGCTTCTTTTAGATGATACATCGCGTATGGTTGCAGTGATCTGCTCTTCTGTAATTGAATCCAACGCAGAAGTAGCTTCGTCAAAAATGAGTAAATGAGGGTTTCTTAAAAGTGCTCGTGCAATGGCAATGCGCTGCCGTTCGCCACCACTTAACTTTAAGCCACCTTCTCCAATAACAGTATTCAGTCCGTTTTCAGCCCTTTGTAATAAGGTCAGGCAGCTTGCTTTTTGTAATGCCTCCTGCAATTCATCTTCCGTAGCTGCAGGGTTAACAAACAATAAATTTTCTTTAATAGTACCTGCAAACAGTTGCGTGTCCTGCGTAACAAAACCTATCTGCCTGCGCAGCTCATCAAAGTCAACATGGCTGCCTTCAACATCATCATAATAGATATTACCTTCCCCGGGTCGGTACAATCCCACTAATAACTTTACAAGAGTGCTTTTGCCTGATCCGCTGGGCCCTACAAAAGCAATGGTTTCTCCTTTCTTAACATCGAAGGAAATATTATCCAGCGCCTTAAACTGTGCGGTCTGATGCCTGAAGGAAACGTTGCGGAATTCGAGTTCTTCCAGTATCCCGATTTGTTTAGGCTGTAAGGGTTTGGGCTCACTTTTTTTCAGCATCAGGGTATGAAAGTTTTGCAGAGAAGCTTCGGCTTCGCGATAAGAAAGGATGATATTGCCAATTTCCTGCATGGGGCCAAATAAAAAGAACCCGTAAAATACCAGCGACAGGTATTCTCCCGGTGAGATAGAGCCCCTGTAAATGAGCCATAATAATGTGAAAGTAATTACCTG
>DAOLFI010000845.1:0-2163 GCA_035326385.1 Niabella sp. | reverse complement strand
TGTATCTGTTATCAATTTTAATGTAAAAAACAACGGAGGCGCAGCTCCTGCAGCAAAAGCCTATGAGTGGTGGCCCGGCAGGCCCAACAGGCTGATCAAAAGTACTTTTGAGGCCAGCATGCCATTGAATGCTTTATATGATAAAATGAATACCGGCTATACCAGTACACCTTCGGCATCTTTAAACAGTGTCTCCGCACGCCATAAGCTGGGCGAAACCTATATTCCTGTGCATAGCAATTACGAGGTGAAAATAAAGCCTGATAAGTATATCAGTCCTGAAAACCGTAACCGTATTGTTATCAAGCGGGTTGGTAAAAACACTACAATAAGAAAAGCAGGCTGGAACGGTGAATGGCTTACTGCCCAGTTCAGGGATTTTGGAACCTTTGAGGCTTTTATTGATAATGTGCCACCATCTGTTAACTCATTAGGGACTGGGGAAATAGTAAACCTGAATAAAGCAACGCGGATCACTTTTACCCCTACTGATAATTATGGCATAGCCAGCTTCAGGGCAGAGCTGGATGGGGAGTGGCTGCGCTTTACCAACGATAAAGGACGTACCTGGATATATAATTTTGATAACCGCGTAACATCGGGACAGCATACCTTAACCGTTATCATTACAGATATCGCGGGCAATGTAACCAGGCGGAGCTGGCAGTTTGTAAGAGGTGTTAATCCGCCACCGGCAGCCGCGGCTTCAGTAGTCAAAGAGAGTGAAAAGCCTGTCATAAAGAAAAAATCAGCTCCAACAAAAGTAGCTCCGGCTAAAACAGGCAGTAAATCACCGGCAGCTAAAAAAACAACTGTTTCAAAAACGCCTTCAAAAGCAGCCGCAAAAGAAACAGGTAAAAAATCAGGAACAGCCAAAGCCACTTCGGATAAAAAAGAAACGGTATCCGGTAAAAAAGCCACTGCAGCAAAATCAACATCAGCAACTAAAAAAACAGTTGATAAAAAGCCTGCTGAAAAAAGCTCATCCACAAAGAAAACAACAACGACGAAAAAGAAGTAAATATCAGATAAGTAATTATAAATCAGCAATTCGTTTAATGGCAACGCATCTTAAAGAAAGACAAAAAGCCCCAGCTTTTACGGGAACAGATCAGAACGGGAATAAAATAGCTTCATCCCAGTACAAAGGCAAAAAAGTAGCGCTGTATTTTTATCCGCAGGATCTAACGCCAACCTGTACGGTGCAGGCCTGCAATCTCAGAGACAATTTTTCCCTGCTTCAGCAGCATGATATTTATGTAATAGGAGTTAGCCCGGATGATGTGGCAAAACATAAAAAATTTGAAGAAAGAAACCATTTACCTTTTCCATTAATTGCGGATACCAGTCATAAAATATTGGAGAAATACGGCGTTTGGGGCGAAAAGCAAATGTTTGGTCATAAATACATGGGGGTATTTCGTACTACTTTTCTGATTGATGAAAAAGGAGTTATTAAAAAGATATTCTTAAAGCCTAAAAGCAAAGAGCACGCGAAAGAAATACTCGAAAGTTTTTAAGCTGGCAGCCTGGTTCCATTGTAAATATCCAGGATGTTAATAGCTGCATCAATAGTCTTAATGATTAAGATATCTTTCAATGACCTGTACTCCTCCAGCTCCCAACGGCTGTGGACATTTAATCTGAACGCTTCTATATTTACTGATTCGGAATCAACCAGTATATATTCTTTCAGAGAAGGTATATCCCTGTACAATTTGAATTTTTCGCCACGGTCGTAATTTTTTGTTGGGCCGTATCTTCATCCTCTTCAGCAGAAATGATATCGCCGCAGATAATTGAAATATCAGGATAGGTGAACAACGTATTTTCAGAGATATGGATGCACATATCGCTGCCAAAAGGCTTGCATGGTTTGCCTTTGAGCTTTATATAAAGTTCGCCCATTAAATTGGAAGAGATTATATGATGCCTTCGCCCGGCGCCTGCCATTGCAAATACCTCCCCACGGAGAAATTCATGTTTTGTATCCTAGGCCTTTTCCATTTCAAGATATTCCGGTATTGTATAAAAGGCTTTTTTGATACGCCTGCGCAGGTTCATTTACGATGTTATCCATACCTGCAATTTACAATTTTTCCGGGCGGGCCTCTTAAAAGAAAAATTTCATGTAAGTTTAATGTATTTGCTTTTCCAAATAAT
>DAOLFI010000844.1:0-2169 GCA_035326385.1 Niabella sp. | reverse complement strand
CCTAAATGGGAACTCAGCCTGCAGATACATAAGTATATTAATGTACCGTAGATGAGATGGCAGTTCACAGAGGAAAGATGACTGTAGCTTTATTCTGTCAACTGCCAACTCAACTGTCAACTAAAAAAAAGCACCCCTTATAGAAATAAACGGTGCACTCTCGAAAACTATCTGCTTAAGGAAAACTATACTTTCTTTGTCGGGACAACTCTCTAAAAACTACCTGCTGTTTTACAAGAGAAAAAGCCGGAGAAGCCCTGATTGCTTTTGTTAACACAAAAATAGATGGCACATCCAAAGATGGTTGTCGAAATCGGGAAAAACTGTTTACGAAATGCGGAAAAACATGATAACGGAGGAATACACAGCGTATTCTGAAATTCTGTGAGCAACACCTAGGGCAATCTTAATACCTTTATCTCTCACTGACTACATAGAAGTATTGCTGTGTGCTCAGTGAATAAGTCTGTGAAGCCCTGAGGTTCTTAAAATATTATGCCCCTTTTCCTTTTTAAATCAACTTTCAATTAAGTATCTTTAATAATAAAACCAACCTCACCTTATTTATGCAGTCCAAAGCTACCTCAGTTGAAGATTATTTAAACGAAATACCGGCAACAATAAAACCGTATTTTGAAAAATTAAGAAGCACCATCCTTAAAAACCTGCCCAAGGGTTATGAGGAAGTGATGAACTACGGGATGATTGGCTATGTAGTTCCACACAGCATTTACCCGGCAGGCTATCATTGTAAGCCGGAGCTGCCTCTGCCATTTATCAACCTGGCTTCGCAAAAAAATGCTATCAGCTTATATCACATGGGTATTTATGCTGATCCTGAGCTACTTGCATGGTTTACTGCCGAATATCCCAAACATAGCAAGGCCAGATTAGATATGGGTAAAAGCTGTATCCGCTTTAAAAAAGCTGAGGACATCCCATTTGAACTGATTGGAGAACTGGTAAAAAAAATACCGGTAAAGAAATGGATCACCATTTACGAAGCAACTTATAGGAATCAAAAGAAATAAAGCTGCTTCAATCAGCTAAAACTGTTTAACTATTTATCTGAGACCTTTTAACGAGATCAGGATTGTAAAGTTTTAGCGAGGCGCTCAATATTGAGGCTCCTGGCCGATGCATCAAATATTTCCTTGTATACTCCGTCTATTTTTACCATGTCTTCATGCTTCCCGCTTTCCACCAGTCTGCCCTGCTTTAATACATAAATAATATCCGCATCTACAATCTGGGAGATAGAATGCGAAATAATTACAACTGTCCTGTTTTGTTTGATGGCATCCAGGCTGTTCTTGATCTGTTCCGTAGCAATGGCATCCAGACTGGCAGTAGGCTCATCTAAAAATATAATGGGCGGATCTTTTAAAAATAACCTGGCAATAGCAATACGCTGCTGCTGGCCTCCGCTTAACAATTGTGCGTCGCTTTTATATTGCATGGGCAATTCCATTACCTGGTTGTGCAGGTACGCCTTTTTTGCAGCAGCTGTTATTTCCTCATAGGAAGCATCTGTTTTCCCATAGCGGATATTATCTTCTATGGTGCCTTTAAAAATATGATTTTTTTGAAGCACCAATCCTATTTCACTTCTTAAGGAGCCGTTTTCATACTCTGATAAAGGCATGTCATCGAGTAATATTACCCCGCTGTCAGGCTGATAAAACTTGTTGAGCAAATTCAGTATAGTGCTTTTGCCTGCACCGCTTAAACCCACAAGCGCTGTGGTTTTGCCACGTTCTATTTTCAGGCTTACATTATGCAATGCTTTGGTTCCATTGGGATAGGTAAAATCCACATGCCGCATTTCAAAAGTTCCTTCTGCTTCTGTTACAATATGTTTGCCAGTTTGCTCTACTTCATCATCGTCTTCAATAATCTGGAAATACGCCTCGGCATAAATAAATGCATCGTTCACCTCATCATAGATCCTGTGCAGCTGCCTGATAGGCGCCGAAACGTTACTGAACAACATAATGTGCAACATGATAGCTCCAATGCTTATCTGGTGCATGAGTACCAGGTAAGCGGTAAGAATGATGATCAATACAACACCGATCTGTTCTATAAAACTCTTTACACCATCATAAGTAAAGTTGGTTTTGCGGGTGTACAGCTGGTTATCCGTTAGTTGCTGCTGAATTTCCAGCT
>DAOLFI010000843.1:0-2182 GCA_035326385.1 Niabella sp. | reverse complement strand
ATGCCAACGGGCGTCTGGGCGGAAGCTGCACTACCAGTGGTATGGGCTTTAAAATGCGTGGCCGCCTGGGCGATTCGCCTATTATAGGCGCCGGGCTTTATGTAGACGGTGAAGTAGGCGCCTGTACTGCTACCGGGCAGGGTGAGGATGTTATAAGAGTGGCCGGTTCGCATAGCGTGGTAGAGTACATGCGCCAGGGCTTTGGGCCGGAGCTGGCCTGCCAGAAAGTGATAGAGCGGATCGTGAAAATTAAAGGTGTTGATGCTAAAAAAATACAGGTTGCTTTCCTGGCTGTTAATAAAAATGGGGTAGTAGGCTCTTGTGCTATTCATAAAGGGTTTAGCTATGCGCTTAAGACAGCCACCACCGAAAGATTAGTGGAGGCTAAAAGCTGGTTTAGTTAGGCAGATGGAGGAATATCCGGTATTAATATCATTTCCGGCTAAAGCCAAAAAATACTCACCATACAAATCATGAATCTTGGATCAGACATTTACATTAGAAATCGCAACATCTGATTTTGAATCAACCAGGAATGCTGTTGCCGGCGGTGCAGACCGGATAGAGCTTTGTGCAAACCTGGGCGAAGGCGGTACCACGCAGTCATACGGTGTTATAAAGAAATGCCGTGAAAGTTTTGATGTAAAAATATATCCTATCATTCGTGTAAGGGGAGGCGACTTTTTTTATACCGATGAGGAATATGATTGCATGTACCAGGATGCTTTGATATGCAAGGAACTGGGTTGCGATGGAGTAGTAATTGGTTTTTTGCATAAAGATGCTACTATAGATATAAAACGGACAGCTAAAATTGTGGAAGCTGTAAGTCCGCTGGGTGTAACCTTTCACCGTGCTTTTGACAGGTGCGCAACTCCTTTTAAGGCCCTGGAGGATTTAATCAATATTGGCTGTGAACGAATATTAACGAGCGGACAGGAGCTAACCGCTACAGGCGGGGCGGGGCTGATATCTGAATTAAATTTAATAGCAAATGGGAGAATTGTAATAATGCCCGGCAGCGGAGTAAGAGGTGCTAATATACTTTCGCTGGCAGCACAAACAAAATGCCATGAGTTCCATACTTCATTACGCGAGCTTAAAAAAAGCGCTATGAGTTTTTTTCCGCCTGCATTTGAGCAGAATGAAGAAAACAATCATTACAGTATAGATGAAGAGAAGGTTCGACAATTAAAAAATATACTGGCCCACGCTTTTTAAGAGATCATTTTATTTCAAAAGTGGCTTCGCTATAATAGGGGATACCTTCTTCTGACATTCCGTTAAAAACCACTTTATATCTTCCTTTAAAATCGGAGGAGGACGCTTCTATCACATGGGTACTGTTTCCTTTTAATATAACGTCTGGCTTCCATAGCAGCGTGGTTCTGTAATCAGGGAGTCTCAGGTTGCCTTTATACCCGTTTTCATAGCGGGGCATGAAAAATTCCCTGCTTAGCTGCAGCCCGTCATATTCAACTGAAACAGCGGTGGGGTCAAGATCAAAAGCGTCAAACTTAGAATCATAAGTTTCAAAGCTGGCAATACCTGAAAATACAGTATTTCCCAGGAGGTACCGCCTTGGCACTACGTCCAGTTTTTTCACCTTTAAAGGGTCATAGCTGAAAATGCTGTTATAGTCTGGAAGCGGCACTCCATTAAGCAATACCAATATATTGTCATCATAGATAAAACTATACTTTTCGTCAAAAATTGTCATCCGGAGTTTTGAGTTCCGGAGTGAAACATTAATAGGAGTTACATATTCTCTCAACACTTCTTCCATGGTGGAAAAGCGCTTATAATCATCCAAAAGGTAGCTAAATTCAGCCTTGCCAAAAAAGGGTAGTGTATCTTTAAAAGCCGGTGTTTGAAAGGTATTGATCTGTTCGGGATAGTAGCTGTTGGAAACCTGCATTGCAATGCTTCTTCTTAAGAGATCTGAACTATCTGCTGCATTCAGCCATACCTTGTTAGCGGAAGCATTATAAGCTGTAAAACCGGCAAACGGATCTGTAAGTTCCACTTTATAGCTTTCAGCATTTTTTTCAGATAAAGCTTTTATAATTACATTACCGGATCCGTAATATTTTTTTACATTAAACCTTACAATACCGGCAGTATCGCTGGTTCCTATATAAAAGCCAAAGGCGGATCGAAAGAGCTGTCAAATATGTTTGTA
>DAOLFI010000842.1:0-2188 GCA_035326385.1 Niabella sp. | reverse complement strand
AAACTCCCGTAAGCCAAAAAGATTGGCCGCATGTTCTGTATCGTTAAACTGAAAAGATGTTGTTTGATAAATAGGTACAGCACGGCTGCCTGTAGTAGGATCTGGTTGCTGACCTGCATGTACCTGGAGCGTATCAAAATGTAACGCATTGCTCATAAAATAAAATTTTTAATCGTTAAAAAAAAGTGTTCAGGTCTGTTCCTTCTCCGGTATCCTTATCAGGGAGATATAAAAAAAGCCCTCCTGTAAGCAGGAGGGCTTCGCATTTATTTTAATAAATCTTTTAAACTGAAACTTCCGGCTTATCTTTCTACGTTCATCAACGTAGTAGGAATTGGCACCTTGTTTCCCTAATAAAAGAAACAGGTTGCCAAGGCTTCACAGGGCCCATACCCTCTGCCTTTCTTGATAAGTATATAAAAGAGCTTCTGCCTGAACGCAAACAGAGCGCAAATATAGAGCAGAAACCTGAAATAAAAAAGCCCCGTAAAAAATTACAGGGCTTACAGGAATTATTTTTATTAAAATTTATACCCTACAGTAACACCAAAAGAGGTATTGTTAATAGTTGCAGGATCATCATTATCCGGTAATTTAACTAAACCAAGATTAGCATTCAGGTTTAAAGATAAGCCATTGCTTAACTGGTAACCTGCCAGCAGCTTTCCACCTGCGTCAAGTTTCTTAAACCCGGCTTCATCCCAATCCCTTTTAAGAGAAGCATCACCTACATCACCTTTTATTTGTCCCACTCCCATACCTACATAAGGACCAACACCTAATAATAAGTTACCATTTCCCAGTTCAGGCTGGTATTGAAAGGTAATTGGCAGCTGCAGGTAATTCAAATGAACTTTGGAATTTACCAATCCATCATATTTAGCCCCGTTCTGTACGTAGCTTAAACCTGGCTGGATTACAAAATCATCGGCAATACCAATATCGTAAGTAACGCCTGCCTGAAAACCGGTCTTTAACTTACCGTTGTCCGGAGCATCTTTGCCTGTAATATTTGCAAAGTTTACACCCGCATTAACACCAAAACGGCCTGACTGTGCATTAGAATCCATGGTAGAAAAACTGAACGCTGCAAATAACAATCCTCCAAATAATAATTGTTTCATTTTCATAAATATAGATTTAAAAAGTTTTATTTAGGGTAGTAAACGTATTCCCGCATCAAATACTTTAGAATTAAAAAATTATTTTGTACCTGCTTCTTTTTCCGCATCTGCCTTCATCTTTTCATTAGCAGTAATCAGAAATTCAACACGACGATTCTGGGCACGCCCCTCAGGTGTATCATTAGTGTATTTGGGATTTCTTAAACCATAGCCTATTGTACTTAATCTTTGCAAACCAATGCCATGATCACTTAAATAGTTAGATACTACAGAAGCTCTTCTTTCTGATAAAGACTGGTTATATTTTTCAGTACCTGTATTATCAGTATGTCCCTGGATCTCTACGTCTGTATCAGGGTATTTATTTAAAATAGTTATCAGATCGTTCAGTGTGGATTGCGAAGCCGCTGTTAATGCAGCCTGGTCAAAACCAAATAATACGGCGCTGCTAAACTCTACCACAATACCTTCTTCCACCCGCTCTACTTTTGCACCAGGAACTTCCTGCTTGATCTCCTCAGCCTGTTTATCCATTTTTTTACCAATGATAGCGCCTGCTGTTCCGCCTACCGCAGCACCAATAATAGCCCCGAGCCCGGCGTTACCTGCAGCTTTACCAATAACGGCGCCTACAGCAGCTCCTCCGCCAACTCCTATGGCGGCGCCTTTTTGTGTTCTGGTAGCCGTTTCACAGCCGGCTAATGTTAATCCCGCAAAAGCAGTAGCAAATAATGCTGTTTTTACAATTTTCATCATTTTTGTTTTAAATGTTTAAAAAGATCACCCACTACAAAAGTAAATCACTATACATTGATATACATCAATTTACTTTCAAGTAATCTTATTCCACCAGCCATTTATCAAATTATGTGCCAATGGATTTTTCTATAGACAGCTGTTAATATAAAAAGGCTGCCTGTACGGCAACCTTTTTATATTTTTTAACTAAAAGGAAGGACTATTTACCGTTTAACTGCCGGGGCTGCTGCCAGGTCCACTACTTTGGCAAGTATATAATTTGTTCCCTTATCAGCTACCTTATTTTTCTTATCCTTTTTATCTGT
>DAOLFI010000841.1:0-2188 GCA_035326385.1 Niabella sp. | reverse complement strand
CGGGAGTGCCCGCCGCTATTAAATTAGCCCAGGGCATATTAGAGACCATGTCAGGACAAAGTCCGCTGGTCTTAAAATCAAATAACCATTTCGGTATAAAATGCAAACAGGGTTATGACGGGCCTTATGTTTTGCATGATGACGACAGGCCGCAGGAACGCTTTATGAAATATGAAAGTGCCAGCCAGTCTTACCGGGATCATTCTGATTTCTTAAAAAACCGTTCACGCTATGCTTTTCTATTTGAGCTGGCGCCTACAGATTATAAAGGCTGGGCTTATGGTTTGAAAAAAGCCGGCTATGCTACCAACCCTAAATACCCGCAAATACTCATTAATCTTATTGAAAGATATAATCTTGCTGATTATACTATGATAGGCCTCGGCGAATTAGAAATGACGGAGGAAGTAAGATCTTATATGGCACAAAAAACCGGCATGCCGATCCAGGAAAAGGCTATAGTAAAAGAAGAAGCTGCCAGCATTTATCCTGAAGGTGATTTTTTAATCAATAACACAAAAGTCATTTATCTCAAAGCAGGCACATCATTAACCGGTATTGCCGGCAAATATAACATTCCGGTAAACAGGCTGCATGATATGAATGATTTTAACACTATTTCTGATATTGTAACAAAAGGAACGCTGGTCTTCCTGCAGCTAAAAAGAACCATGTCAGATAAACCCCTTCATGAAGTACAGGCGGGGGAAAGTGTTCATGATATTGCACAGGCTGAAGGCATCAGGTTAGAATCTCTTTTAAAATATAACAACCTTTCCAGGTTCGATTCACCTGCCATAGGTACTAAATTAAAGTTAAGGGAAGATGCTATTTCTTTAGCTACTACTCATTCAGCTACTTCTAATTTATGAGCACTATAAAAGTTCATGATAAAACTTTTACAATTTACTTAAGCGAAACGCAGCTGCAAAGCCGCATTAAAGAGCTGGCAGCGCTTATCAATAAAGATTATGAGGGCCGGCAGGTGGTTTTCATTGCTATCCTGAATGGTTCGTTCATGTTTGCTGCCGATATTTTCAAGCATCTTACCATAGACAGTGAAATAAGCTTCATTAAGCTTGCCTCTTACCAGGGGTTGAACTCAACGGGAAGTGTAACTACTGCTATCGGCTTAGATACCGACCTGCACGGTAAAAATGTGGTGATCCTCGAAGACATTATTGATACCGGTAAAACCTTGCATCACTTTTTGCCCCAATTACAGCACCAGCAACCCGCATCGTTAAAAATAGTAACCTTGCTGCACAAAGCCGAAATGACCACTTACGAAGTACCTATTGATTATACCGGCTTTGTTATTCCCAATAAGTTTGTAGTAGGTTATGGACTTGACTATGACGGCCTGGGCCGGAATCATAAAGAAATTTACCAGCTTGCTGACTGAGCAGTACTCTTACTTTTATTGGGCTGTGTGAGACGTCCTCGCCTCACATGATTATGCTATCGCCTCCGGGCGATAATGGCGTGCGGCAAGTACACCTGTCCCTGGATAGAATATTGTAAATTGCAACATGAAGCGCAATTATCTTTTACTCCTTTTTATATTGATTTGCTTATCTGTTTTGTCCGGTAACCTCACTGCAGGGGTTTCTTTAATCGGTAAGATCGGCATCAGCTTTTTCTATAAGCAGTTTTCATTTTTTCAAAGCTGGTGGCAATCAGCATTGGTATGTTTTGCTTTAATGCTGATCATAGGCATTATCTTATATTTTATTGACAGGGCGCTTAACGGTATCAAAAGAAAGATGGTGCTGATCGTATGCTTTCTTATTTTCCTCGCAGGACTTTATCTTACTTTCAGGGATTTCAGGACCGATCTTACCCACCGCTGGCTGGGAGAGCGGTTTCACGTAGGTGTTTATCTGTACTGGATCGGCTTTTGCATTATGAGCCTGTTTTTTGCATTGACGGATAAAAAGAAGATTACCGAAGATGCAGGATCGCCGGAGATAAAATAAAAAATGCGCGGCGAAGATGCCGCGCCATAAGTTTTCACGAAGGCATTTTATTTCGTTGTAATCACAATAGCGCCTTCTTTGGCCTTAGGCCCATAATATTTTACAGCGCTTTCGCCTTTTAAAACATCAACAGATTTAATAGTATTGGGAGCCAGTTTTTCAATATCTTTTTTCTTAGCCTTAGCTCCGTTTAAAACATAATAGACATT
>DAOLFI010000840.1:0-2189 GCA_035326385.1 Niabella sp. | reverse complement strand
CGCGCCTATCAGGCACAACCGGCAAGTGATACAAGAACCCTGGCGGCTGTTCAGACCCGCTACCTGCAGGATGCTTCTTACCTGCGGTTGAAATCGCTGGTTGTGGGATATACCTTAAAGCCCGTTTGGCTGGAAAAAGCCGGTATCAAGGGTGTGCGGTTTTTTGCATCAGGTGAAAACCTGCTTACCTGGACCAAAATGTCGAAGGCTTTGGATCCCGAAGCATTGAATGACGAGGTAGACTCTAATACATTCAATGGTAGCGGGTTTGTTTACCCAGTACAACGTACTCTTACAGGTGGAATAGAAATTAACTTTTAAAAATGAAATTTATGAAAGCATATAAATTATTCATAGGCCTGATGCTGACGTTGATTGTTGCGTTTCAGTCTTGCAAAAAAGGCATTCTGGACAAATACCCCTTGAGTGAGGTTTCCCCACAGCGCTTTTTTAACACCGAGCAGGATCTTATTCTTTATACCAATGGCTTCTATACTTTTACAAACGGGACCAATGTCTTCTCCGGTGATATTGCCAGCGACAATGTGGAACAGAATTCTGTAAACCAATTGCTCACAGGAAATTTGCAGGTGCCTGAAACTGCTTCCCAGGCAGGATGGACCTGGGCGGAGCTGAGGAATATCAACTTTTTCCTTCAGAATTACCACCGCGCAAATGTGGGCGATGAAATAAAAAAACATTATGCCGGAACAGCCCGTTTTTTCAGGGCCTGGTTTTATTTTGAAAAAATGAAACGTTTCGGGGATGTTCCCTGGTATTCCACACCTTTGGAAACCAATAGTCCCGAATTGTATAAAGGGCGGGATTCACGTGTACTGATTACAGACTCTATCCTTGCAGATCTGGACTTTGCTATTGAGCATATGAAGGCCGTTAAAAATGTAAGTCGCGTTAATAAATGGACTGCGTTGGCATTAAAATCAAGAGTGTGCTTGTTTGAAGGTACGTTCAGGAAATATCATAGTTACCTTAATTTGGGGGGTGGAGCTGCTAATTTATTAGAAAAAGCAGTTGCTGCTGCCGAACAGTTAATGGCAGGCAACCAATATAAGTTATATACAACCAATCAACCTCAAAAAGATTACCTGGATCTTTTCTCTTCCGATCAGGCAAAAGCTGATGAAGTGATACTGGCGGAAGTGTACGATACTGAGTTGAAGAAGTTCCATGCAGCGAATAATATCTTCAATGTAGCAACAACGGGCGGAGGAGTCGGACTTACCAAAGATTTGGTAGATTCTTATCTGACAATCGACGGAAAGCCGTTTTCATCTGTTGCTGGATATAGTGAAATGGGCTTTTACCAGGAAACACGCAACCGGGACCCCCGGCTGACGCAAACAATGAGAGCTCCAGGGTATAAAAGAATTGGTGGAACACAGGTGTTGATTCCTGACTATGCAACGGCGCCTACCGGCTACCAGGTGATCAAATTTGTGAGCGGGACTGACCAGGATAATTATAACACCAATTCAAACGATATACCCTTGTTCCGTTATGCCGAAGTGCTGTTGAACTATGCTGAGGCCCGCGCCGAGCTGGGAACACTTTCACAACCAGAGGTAGATAAATCAATCAACCTGATCCGTAAAAGAGTGGCTATGCCGGATATGCAATTATCTGCCATACAAACCGATCTCTTATTAAGAGAGCAGTACCCTGGTGTTACTAACGATCTGTTGCTGGAAGTGCGCCGGGAGCGCAGGATAGAGCTGGCCATGGAAGGGTTTCGTTATTATGATGTGCTACGGTGGAAAATGGGCAAAAACTTTGAGAAAGTAACCCGCGGAGCCTACTTCCCGGCAAAAGGAGAATATGATTTAGATGGCGATGGCAAGAATGATTTTGCTATTGTTGATGTGCTGCCCAATCCCAGGGTGCCGGGTATCCAGTATTTTGTGCTGGGTAGCCGGGTTTTATCGCAGGGTACCAAAGGAAACATACTGGTTGCCCCGAACGTTGTAAAGAAATTTACTGAGCCTAAAAATTATCTATATCCTCTTCCAAGAACAGAGATGGTGCTGAACCCTGCATTGAAACCACAGAATGCAGGTTGGGAATAGCATTTTTAAAATAACCAGATACGATATAAATTAATCAGATACGATGGAAACAGAAAAAAATAAGACATTTAAGATTACTGAACAACCCTCAAAGCACAGACATTT
>DAOLFI010000043.1:0-10870 GCA_035326385.1 Niabella sp. | reverse complement strand
ACAGCCATTGCAATGATATTTATAAGGACAAAATTGTAAATCTTAAATTTTAAAATTATGCCAAAGTTAAACCCCTACCTCAATTTTGATGGTAAAGCAGAAGAAGCATTTACTTTTTACAAATCCGTTTTTGGCGGAGAATTCTTAGGCGAAGTTTATAAAATGGGGACCGCGCCTGGTTGTGAAAACCTTTCTGAGGATTCTAAGAACAGGGTAATGCATATTGCGCTGCCGATAGGAAATGATCTGCTGATGGCGTCAGATATTATTCCTGAAATGGGACAAAATCTTGTTGAAGGAAATAATAATTATATCTCTGTTTTTCCCGAATCAAGAGAAGAAGCCGACAGGTTATTTACTGCACTTTCAGAAGGCGGGACTGTTGAAATGCCCATTGAAGACCAGTTTTGGGGCGATTATTACGGGAGCTTAACAGATAAATACGGAGTAAAGTGGATGATCAATTATAATGCTCAAAATGTGTAAGCGTACATGGAACAAAAAGTTATTGCAAAAGCAACTATCGGTATCCAAAAGCCGGCAGGTGAAATATTCGAAGCTATTATTGATCCTGAGTTGATGCGGCATTATTTTATTTCCGGTGGCTCCGGGCGCATGGAAACCGGTAAAGAAATTCATTGGTCTTTTCCGGAGTTTGACGGCATTTATCCTGTAACAGTTAATGAGGTAGTTCCTGGTGAAAGGATCACATTTGTATGGGACCCGGAATCTGTTGTAAAAATAGAGCTGGAAAAAATAAATGACAACGATACAGTCATAAGAGTTTCTGAAGAAGGCCACCGGCAGGATGAAGCGGGTATAAAATGGGCCATTGGCCAGACAGAAGGGTGGGCTAACTTTTTAGCCTGTATGAAGGCCTGGCTGGAGTATGGCATCCACTTACGTAAAGGCGCTTTTGATTTTATGAAGCAATGATTTTTAACTGAAGCTCAGGGGTTTGTGAAAAAGGCAGGAGCAACTTTTAAACAGGGTATTCATCAAAAGAAAAACTTCCCCCTTGTTTAATGGAACTGAACGTGGGGGAAGTTGCTTGTCGTTTTTGTATTAATATGCTTTGTGGTAAAGCGCTTCAATTTCTTCTATTGATGTAGGGCGGGGATTTCCTCCGGTGCATACATCGTTAAATGCTGCAACAGCTAATGCCGGGATGTCTTCTTCTATAACCCCTATCTCTCTTAGCTTTTGCGGAATACCAACACTTAAGGCTAATGATTTAACGGCATTAATGGCCGCAGTAACACCTTCATTGTCAGTCATACTGCAGGCATCTTCTACTCCCATTGCTTTTGCTATTAGTTTATATTTCCCTTTCGCGGGAGAATCCGCGTTATATTCAAGCACATAAGGGAGCAGCAAAGCATTGGCTACACCATGTGGTGTATCATAAAACGCACCTAATGGATGGGCCATGGAGTGAACAATACCCAACCCCACGTTAGAGAATCCCATGCCTGCTATATATTGTGCCAAAGCCATACCCTCCCTGGCTTCTTTATCCGTAGGGTTCTCCACTGCATTTTTTAAATGTTTATGAATAAGCTCCATGGCTTTTATCTCAAACATGTCGGTCATTTCCCATGCGCCGGGAGTGATAAAAGATTCAATGGCGTGTGTCAGTGCATCCATACCAGTAGCTGCTGTTAAACCTTTAGGCATAGAATACATCAGTTCCGGATCAATAATTGCCACAGCAGGAATATCATTAGGATCTACGCATACCATTTTCTTTTTGTTTCCCTCGTCTGTAATAACGTAGTTGATGGTAACTTCTGCGGCTGTGCCTGCGGTTGTTGGTAGCGCAATAAGCACTACTGATTTGTTGGAGGTAGCTACAACGCCTTCCAGGGATCGCACATCATAATATTCGGGATTATTAGCTATAATTCCTATAGCTTTTGCTGTGTCAATTGCAGAGCCTCCTCCAAGCGCGATGATAAAATCGGCTCCACATTTTTTGAATAGATCTATACCTGACTGAACATTCTCTATAGTAGGATTGGCTTTTACATTGTCATAAATATCATAGGCAATACCCCCGGCAACCAATATGTCTTCAACCTTTTGGGCAACGCCAAATTTAACCAGATCCTTATCGGTTACCAATAATGCCTTTGTTAGTCCTCTTTTCTTTACCTCACCTGTGATTTCTTTCCGTGCGCCTGCTCCGTGGTAAGAGGTTTCATTTAAAACAATTCTGCGTGACATAATTTGAAACTTTATTTTTATTAAATAGTATTATCTTCTAATAATAAGTCCCATTAGTTTTTAAAAACTTGTGAGCCATTGATAAATGTAGACCGCGTATTTTATTTATTGGATGATATTGGTCATGATCGGGTATGTATTTATGTCAATATTCTTGACAGGCGTTGTGTCTTGGGCTGGAAAGTGCACTGAACCAGAAGAAACAATGCTTTTTATTCCGTTGAAGCCGTACGATTGGCTTTTCCGAACTTTCGTGGATAAAAGGCCAGTGTCAGCATATAGTATCTTTGCAGGCTGTTAGAAAGGCTTTGTGTTATTAAATTATTATTCCCGGTATTATTTAATACATTGTTTTGCCCCAGCAGATCCAGCGCAGAAAACTTGCATTCCAGGTTCTTGCTTTCCAATATGCGCAGGATTACATGAGCATTCCAGATAGTATAATGGATGGGGTCAGAAAAAGAAGTGGAGTTATTCTTATACTGTACATCAGAGCAAAGGCGTAGCTTTTTGGTAAACTGTACCGTTCCTGCAAAAGAAGTAATCCAGAACTGACTCTTGAAAGTGGCAGCCATAGCATTACTTTGTTTTGATGAATAGTTGAAATAAGACTGCTTCAATTCAAATCCTAACAGCTCTTTAAAGCTATAATACAGGCTAAGCCCTGCATCCTTTGTTGTTACAAGAGAAATGTTTTCGCGCCCGTTAATTACATTGGGACTGTTTGTGAAATTAAGCTGGCTATGGAAAGAGAACTGCAACTGGTTATTTTTAAACCTGAGCAGCTTCTTCAGGTTACCGCCAGCCAGGAAATACCGGTACCCGTCCAAATTGACAGGATACTGCACCCTTCGACCAATATCATCAATGGTAATATGATCACCTACAACGTTAGCTATCTTTCCCACAGCTACATTTGCTGCGTAATTAAACACATTCTTTGCAAATGTTTCATGCGAAATATTAAATGAAATTTCATCCTTCTCATAACGTTTCAAATCAGGATTGCCTGATATTATGAAGTAACTGTTTGAGCTGTCCACCAGGGGCACCAGTTGTGCCGGTGTAGGATAACCAACAGTGCGTGCGTAACTCATCTGATACAAGTTATGATGTCGCCCTAACTGGTAGTTGTTAAAGCTCAGGTTTGCAGAAGGGGTGAAATCCGAATATCCTTTTTGAAACACCTGGAAGATCTGATCCGAATTATTCTTTTGCCAGAAAAAAGCGCCCCTTAAAAACAGGGCAACGCTGAGGGTTTTAAAGTAGCGGTTGGCCAGGTTCATGCTGAAGTTCCTGTTAAGCCTGATAGCAGGCTTTTCGGTAACAGCAATATAGTCGCCCTTATTTGACAGGTACGCATTTTTTTTATATAATAAGTCCGTGCTATCCCAATCGGCCACTTTATTATTTTCATTACTGTTGAAAACTTTCAGATCGTTAATGATCGTTGTTTCAATACGGGAAAACATTCTGTTACCAAAGAGTAATGGTGTCAGGTTGCCTATTGTAAACCCAAGAGATTGATCAACAGTATTTGAACTTTTGTTGTAAGACCTGTTATAAAGCCTGTTATCATCTTCATCTGAAAGTGCAATGAACTCCGATCGCCTTATTCCCTGGTATATTCTTTCACCATAGGCTACCGAGTAGCTATATGTAAACTTTTTAGGAAACCTGTAGTTTTTGTTCGTCCATACAGCTTGTTCTCCGTTTATGCCAAGGGATGCATTATTGGTTCTTTCACTGCTCTTGTTAGTAATAAGGCCTCTGTTCAGCAAATCTCCCTCGTTATTATAAGTGCTGCTGGTTTGTATTGCATCCCTGTCATTGACAGCTCTTTTAAAGGATGCATCCAGGTCAAATATTTTTCCTTTCTTTCTCAGGTTATAATGTGTATAAAGCGAATGGTTGATTCGTCTGACATTTTCTTTGGCCGTATCCAACTGCTCCTGGTAATTTGTCCCATCTATCGCCACACGTGTTTTTGCATATTCTTTTAACTCGCTCTGCAGATTCTGCAAAAAATAGCCGCCATTGACGCGGTTGTTTTTATCAAGGCCGGGAGCAGCAATGAAATCGTGCTGAAAGATAAATCCTCCCGCGTGGCTCCGGTTTATTCCCGCCAGCTCAAAGTCAGGGCTATATTCCAGGCTGTTACTGATTCCTTTGTAGGTGGCATTTCGTAAAATGGTATTGACATCTTTTGGTATTTTGTTGATATTATTTTTGGCCCACACAATGCCTGCCTGGGAACGGGGATTGAAAAGATTAAAGCTTACTTCTGCTTCATTACGGTTGTTAAAATTGGTGCCTATACCTGCTTTTCCAAAACCTCCGAAATTCTTATTATTCTTTAGCTTTATATTTATTTCATTTAACGAATCGGAACGTGACAGAGAATTCTGGAATTTTTTATATACCTGTATTTTCTCCACAGCATCTTTGGGTAAATTCTGTAAAGCGATTTTAGGATCACCGGTAAAAAAAGGTTTCCCGTCTACTTTAACGCCGCTTACTTCTTTACCGTTAACAGTAATGGCTCCGTCCCCCCATACAGTAACTCCCGGCAGCTTCCGGAGCAGATCTTCCACTACTGCCGATTTATCCAGCTTAAAGGCATCTGCATTGAACTCTAAAGTATCGCCGTTCATACGAACTGGTGGAATATATTTTACTATCACTTCGGGAAGCAGCTCTCCCTTATTTCTTTTGAGAGCAACAGTTTTTAAGTCCGTTTTAGGACCGGAGCCAGGTATTATGAAACTGACCGATCCATCTTCATACCCTACATAACTGGCAACCAGGTATAGCGGTACCTCTAAGGGCAGTTTTGAAAAATGAAAAGCTCCTATCGTATTAGACAGCTGGTATTGGATCAGGCTGGAATCCTTTTTTAAATAAACCGCTACTGTGGCTGATTTTAGCTTAAAGCGGTAGGCAGTATCTGTAATAACTCCTTTTACTTCTCCTATCAATAAGGTATCCTTTACCTGGCCGAATAAAAAGGAACTATTCATTATGATTAAAGTAAATAAGAACAGAGTAAGCCGGATAGATATTTTCATTTTCACAAACCACTCTTTAGCTTTAACGCTACTATCAGCGGATTGCTTTTCCGGTTCTGCGTAGCAAAATAAGCGTTTAATACTGCGTTCTCTTTCCAGGGCTTATCCGGCCTTTCCTCTGCTGCATTAAACATCTCGAAGGAAGCCACTTCGTTATAGATAATGCCATTTTCAAAAGCGCTGATCTCAACGCTACCTATGGGTAAAAAATAAGATTTTTCATCACTGGTAATATGATCAAATGAGTAGAAATTCTTTGACTGCAGCGAAAGAATAAAATTATCTCTCATGCTGCTTGAAGTTCCGGAAAGCTTCTTAAATGCCAGCAGATTGTCTGATAATCCAATAGCGGACAGTCTTTCAACGATCTTGTTCTCTCTTGCATATTCCCAAACGGTCTCAATTTTATTGAAAAAATCAGGGGCTCTGTACTTCGATGAATCAAGCGACATGCGGGCAGGCAAAATGATATCGTATTTGCAGATTTTATCACTGTCAAATACTAAAAAAGAATAATCGAATTCCCTTGTCCATACAGATATGTTCCCTGAATAGTTTGAAAGCGTATATCCCTTACCCGCATTCCGGCTTATAAAAATATCATTCTTTAACAGGGGCATGACACCTTCACCGTGCGAATTGAAACGTTTAAGCTTATAAAAATAAGTCTGCTTATCTGAAAGAGGAGAGAAAAGATGATCTGAAAAAAGAAAGCTGCCATTATCAAGAATTGCAAAACGGTCAGTGAAACGTCCTCCTGTTTTAGTAAAATCTGTTTTGTCAATACACACTCCCTTAACATTAAATTGCAACAGCCACTTTTTACCTTTTCCTTTGTCATTAAATACAATATAAATATCATCAGTACTCTTGTTAAAAGTAAACTGGCTTAATGGGTAGAAATCACTTTTGTCCCATCCTATGTCAGCAGGAAGTTTGTTCACCTTCCCTATAAACTTTCCCTCATTATTAAATATGTATATTGCTTTTGTATCAGAATCAAAAAAAACAAAATACCTGCTATTTACCTGTAAATTGGATATAAAGCCAAAAGTGCTCTCTTTCGTGGTCTCAAGCGGAATATATTGAACAGAGTCTATCAGGTCTGACACATCCCCGCCTAATGCCTGTTGAGGATCAAATCTTAGTTTCTGTACTTCATCATAAGGCGCTTGACCATAGACAAATGTTCCGGCGACAATCAGGGATACAAAAAGCAGTTGTTTCATAAAGATGTAAAAATTTAGATAAAAGTATTGTTAATCATGATGGTAGGGATTCTTTTTTGACGATAATAAAGAGCATTAAATAATTCATATGAGTGTGAAATTTTTTCTAAATTAATGATAAATAATATACCTGATTTATGTTTTTTCTACTTTTGTTTAATTGATGATTAAAATTGGGAGCTTATGAACCAGATCCATGAAACAATGTATATGCTTTATGAAAAGGATAATAAAATTCTTAAAGCGAAATATAAACCTGGTATTTATGTAGATTATGAAATAGCCAAACAAATAGTTGAGGATAGGATATCATTTACAGGGAACGAAAACCTGGCTGTATTAATTTATGATGAAGGAATCACTAATATAACGAGGGAGGCCAGAATGTACCTGGCTTCAAAACAAGCAAACAGGCATATCAGGGCCGGTGCCATTATTAATAAATCCCCTGTTACTTCTGTTCTGGGTAATTTTTTTATCATTGTAAATAAACCTTCGGTTCCGTGTAAGCTCTTCCGTAATGAGGCAAAGGCCATTAAATGGCTAACAGAGCATTTTATTTAAGTCATTAGTGCAATTAGGACAAATCATATTGGGCTTGTTTCAAAAGACAGCCTTATTTTTTGCTGCTTTTTAATGATCGTTGTCGACCATCTGTATACACTATATTCATTAAATATTCAATGGCCTTATTTATCCTGATCTTGTCAGGATTTTTATTGATGTCAATTCCGCAAAATGGGCTCCCATTAGATACGGACTGAAGTATCAGATAGTAAATGCCTCCAATGATGAGGGCCTGGATAGCTCTGAAATCAATTTCTGTATTATTAAATAAGGGGTCGGAGATTTGAAAGATCGATGAAAGAATTTTTTCTCGTTTAAGTGATGTTTCTTTTAGAATTTTATTCTTTTCAGATAAGTCCCAAAGTATAATTTTTTGTACTTCCCTGGAGTTCAGGAGGTGCTCAAATTGTAATTGAGGTATAAAGGCCGCAATCTGCTGGCCAAAGTCTTTTTTATTTATTGTAAGAAGCTCCTGCAAAGAGTCTGAAAATGATTGCCAATAATCGTTGTTTTTTATGTAAGTAGCTATAAGGTTGTCCAGGCTATCAAAATAAACGTAAATTAATTTCCTGTCAACCCCGGCTGCTTTTGCAATATTAGATATATTCAATGCTTCAAAGCCTTCTGTTCTGAGGATTTTCCCTACGGCATCCAGGCATTTTTGTTTAGTCCTTTCTTTGTTATAAATAGCACCATTTGTTATTTTCCGGGCCATGTCATTATTTTAACCTGCTGTTTTTGAGTGGTTATGCAACTCTTTTTATTTCAGCAATAGCACCGAAGCAAAATATATGAAACTGTATTTCCTTCCAGAGTAATTGATATATCTTTTACTTGTTAGCCTCATTCGATTAATTTGTAATCAGGCAAAAAGAAAATTGCTGCTGCTGTTTGCCAAGCTCAAATTTAAAAAACCTTTCTGAATCAAGAGCTGTTTTATAACGATCCTTTTATAATAAATTCTTTTTTATACAGCGTTGTATATGCATCTTCTTATTGTGTGGGTCTGCCAACTTTAGTTGTAAAAATATTACATGGTTTCTTCTTCGGTATCAGCTATCTGGTCATTCCACCGGGAAGTGGATTTGTTAATAGCATCATTAGGATCACTTTGCAGCTGGTGCGTTGCTTTATTATACATACCGTCCAGTTCGTCCACAACAGAGCCTTTCCATAACCGGGTGCCTGTAAAATATGCTGTGCGGGCAATCATGTGCGCTGCAATAGGTGCCGTAATAATGAGAAAGAAAATAATAGCAATGGCCTTGGTGGTTACAGAGGCATCATCAGGAAATATTATAGCCGCGCAAATTAACAGTAAACCAACTCCAAGGCTTGAGGCTTTTACGGTAACAGAAAGGCGCAGGTAAAAATCAGGCATTCTCAATATGCCAATAGATGCAAACAATATGGCTAAAGCGCCTATAGTACTTATTATGGCTATAATTATGTTAATCATCTTTTTGTTTTTCTATGTAATAAGAGAAGGCAATAGTTCCCAAAAAAGCAATAAGCGCCAGTATAATGGCTACATCCAATAATATTTTTTGATTTTGACGGATACTGTACACGGTAATAATACCAATACCAATAGTGATGATAAGGTCGAGCGCAATAACACGGTCAACTATTGCCGGTCCCTTGAACAGGCGGATAAATACCAATATCACTGAAATAGTTAATATCGGTAAGATCACAAAGTCAAAATAATTTACAAGCGTCATTATCTTAAAATTTCTAACAGCCTGCGTTCTATTCCCGATCTTAATTCTTCTACAAAAGCTTCCGGGGTTTTAAGATACATGGCATGAATGTATAAAGTTTTTTTATCCTCGCTTACGTCCATAATCAATGTACCGGGCGTGAGCGATATAAGTGTTGATAATAAATTGATCTCAAAATCGGACCGGGCATTAAGCGGATAACGAACAATACCCGGCCTGAAAAAATATTTAGGAGTTACCACATCGTAAGCTACCTGGGCATTGGCCTTCAGCAACTGGTACAAAAAGTAGAATACAAAGCTGAAAATTTTAGGCAGGCGATAAAAATATCTCCGGTCGTTTTCATTTCTGTTCATGATCCACAAAACAAAAAAGCCCAGTATGAACCCAAAAAGAAAACCTGAGTAAGACAGGGAACCTGTTAACGCTACCCATAAGAAGGATAACAAAAGGTTCATTAAAAAATTCTTAGTCATACTTTTACTGGTTTATTTTAATACTGCCTTTACATAGCTGCTGGTATCCAGCAATTCGGTTGCGATTCTGTCAGCAACCTGTATAATATTTTCTGCATTTAATCCTATATATACCGATACCGTTCCTAAAATGCCAATAGGTAACAACAGCAGGCATTTTCTAAACAGGGGCAGGGGCTCAAATTTGTTTTCAACCACAATATCCGGCGGTACATCCTTCCAGAATGCTTCTGCCCATAACCTCGCTATTACATATAAAGTAACAAGACTTCCCAAAATTAGGGCTGCAATAAAAAAATAATGATGCTCTGTAAATGCTTCGCGGAACAAATATACCTTGGGCCAGAAACCTGACAGCGGAGGTATACCTACCAGCGAAAGCAATACAATGGCTATCATCAGAGAAATTTTAGGATACTCTTTATATAGACCTCCCAGCTTTTCCATTTTTACCACGCCTCTGAGCTGCATAATAAAGCCTGAAATTAAGAACATATTGGTTTTCACCATAATGTCGTGAATAAGATAAAATATGGTTCCCATCAATGCCAGCTTGCTGAACATGGCTATACCGCCCACCATAAAACCTATATGACAAACAATGAGATAAGAAAAAAGGCGGCGGATATTGGTTTTGTTCAGCGCTCCGAAAGAACCTGTTAAGATGGTAAGCACTGCCATTACCATCAACAGCTTTTTGGTAAAATCGTCAGGAATAAAAATGAGGCTGTGCACACGCAGCATAGCATAAATACCTACTTTGGTTAGCAGCCCTCCGAAGGTTGCAGCTACTGCAGATGGCGGGGTATGATAGGAGGATGGCAGCCAGAAGTACAAAGGAAAAACGGCAGACTTAATACCAAAGCCTAGGAGAAAAAATACTGACGTAATGCCCACCAATGAGCGATTTTGAACATCATGCATTTTCTCAGAAAGATCTGCCATGTTGAGCGATCCTGTCATACCATATAATATCCCGATCCCCGTAAGAAAGAACATGGACGCCAGTATGTTCATGGACATGTATTTCATGGCTCCTTCAAGCTGGTTCTTTCTGCCTCCCAGGGTCATTAAAACAAAAGAGGCTATGATGATTACTTCAAACCATACATAAAGGTTGAAAATATCGCCTGTTAAAAAGGCTCCGTTCAAACCCATCAGCAGGAAATGGAATATGGGAAAATATCCATAAAGCATCCTTTGGCGGCTTAGCCCCGTTGCCGAAAAGAGGGATACGGCAAAGCCTGCAATAGAGGACAGGAGCACCATTGTAGCACCCAAAAGATCTGCTACAAACACAATCGCAAACGGTGCTTTCCAGTTCGATGCGTTTATAGTAAAGGTACCGTGGTTATAAACTTCGGTAAATAATGCTACGGCAGCAATTAAGCTAGCCAATGCGCCTGATACAGAAAGTATCCGTTGTGTAACAGTTTTCCGCCATGCTATCAGTTGAAAGATAGCCGTGAACAGGTGAATAAAAACCGGTGCTAAAATTAAATTTCCCATCATATATCTTCTTCCTCCGGTGTGTTTAAATCATCAAGATCATCTGTTTCCAGGAGCGCATATACCCTTTT
>DAOLFI010000839.1:0-2197 GCA_035326385.1 Niabella sp. | reverse complement strand
CTTCCAAAGGAGGTAATTATTTACTCAATATCGGTCCCAAACCGGATGGCACTTTTCCTACAATGGCTGTACGGCGGTTAAGGGAAATAGGCGGCTGGATGGCAGCTAATGCAGAAGCCGTTTACGGAACAGATCCGGTTTTGGTAAAAGCACCTCAGCAGGTATGCTTAACTCAAAAGTCTATCAATGGCAAAAACTATATGTACGCATCACTGATAAGCTCATTAGCAGATAGCAGGCTGGTACTGCCGGTTTCGTATGATACAATTAATTCCATACATATCTTAGATACTGGGATGCCGCTGAAATTTGAAGATGCTGGTAACAAAAGCATTGCGATACTGTTGCCACAAAAAACTGCATTCGCTGATGATGGTGTAACTGTTTTGAAAATGGAGCTTAAATAAAACAGGAACAATGCATGCTCAATAAAACGATGCTATAATATTGAAACCGGTATACTACATTTAACCATAAGTAAAAGAAAATGCGTTTTATAATAATACTCATTCTAAGCTTTATACAGTTCAACCTGTTGGCACAAAACAAACCCAATATTATTTTAGTGCTGGCAGATGATATGGGCTACAGCGATTTAAGCTGTTATGGCAACCCGTTGATCAAAACTCCTTTTTTGGATAAGATGGCACACAGCGGCGTAATGGCTACTAATTTTGTAACCACATCGCCTATCTGCTCCCCCTCGCGTGCTTCTTTACTTACCGGAAGATATTGCACCAGATCCGGCATTACTTATGTAATAGGGCCGGGGAATAAAATTACAATGCCCGAAGATGAAGTAACCATTGCAGAGGTTTTAAAGCCCAGCGGCTATGCTACTGCGGCAGTAGGTAAATGGCATGTGGGCGATTATGGAAGCGGACTGCCCAACCAACAGGGCTTCGACTTCTTTTATGGTATGATGTACAGTCATGATTACAGGAGTCCTTATGTAAAGACGGATACTGTTATCAAAATTTTCAGGAATACAACACCTGAGATCTATCAGCCGCACGACAGCATTCTCAGCAATATTTATACTAAAGAATCTATTGCCTTTATCAGGCAGGCGCACAAAAATAAAAAGCCCTTCTTCCTGTACCTGGCTCATAATATGCCCCATTTACCTGTAGCGTTTGGAGCTATGAAATACCGGGCCAAACGATCAGCAGCCGGGGCTTTGGGCGATGTGATTGAAGATATGGATGAAAGCCTGGCAAGGATCTGGAAAGCCGTTGAAGAAGCAGGTGGGGCCAATAATACGATCTTTATTTTCACCAGCGATAACGGCCCCTGGATCAACGCGCCGCAGCGCATGTACGATGATGGTGTTTCCAAATTCTACGATGTAGGCGCCGCCGGCATTTTCAGGGGATGGAAAGCATTATCCTACGAAGGAGGGCACCGTGTTCCATTTATCGTTTACTGGAAGGGGCGTACTTTACGCAATGAAGTATTGATAAAGCCTCTTTCCAACCTGGATATATTGCCTACAATTGCCGAATGGTCTGGATCAAAGCTGCCTGAAAATGAGCTGGACGGCCAATCCGTTTCAGGCTTTCTTACTACAAAAAATTACGACAGGCCTCACCGGCCTATTTATTATCACAATACATTATTGGAAGGTGTAAGGGACGGAAATTGGAAGTTACGCATAACAAAGGACAGCGCCGGAACTTTAAACGAGCTCTACAATTTATCGTGGGACCCTTCAGAACGGGTGAACCTTTTTAACGACCCTGAATATAATGCGCTGAAAGAACACCTGTTGAAATTATTTGTAGCCTTTCCAAAAGAAAGGTAAAGTTGTACCCCCAATAATATATAATTCCTATTCGCCTGTAATTTCTTACCATTTCGGCGTGGTAATTACTTGGTTGGAGCAGTATTTCTCACATCCATAGCTAATTGACTTAGAGCCTGTACGGATAATTCGACAAAGAGTTTTTTCTGCCACTCTGTATAATTAAACGGTTCTCTGTTCAGCAAGGTAATGAATCGCTCGGCATTTACCTCTCCCAAAGCGGCTATCAAAGCCCCAAGGCCTTGTTGTTTTATTTCGGAATCGGTTATAGGTGTCATTATTATTCTATTGATTTGATAAAATCTGTTGGATTCAATGCAAAAATATCACGTTTTCCAGACATTTTTTTTAATAAAAAAATCTACATTATCGAAAAAGCTCTCTCTTGCTAGT
>DAOLFI010000838.1:0-2199 GCA_035326385.1 Niabella sp. | reverse complement strand
GGCGATTTCTTTAAAGCCTGTTTGTTCATGTTTTAGCAATTTGCCATTACAGGTTTCAATCACAAAATTGACAAAGTCGCTGGTCACCTCTTCTGCAGCACAACCTTCCAATAGAGCTCCGGCATTAAAGTCGATCCAGTTCTTTTTAAAATTATACAACCTGGTATTGGTTGATATCTTCATAGTAGGCACAAAACTGCCAAATGGCGTTCCCCGGCCTGTGGTAAATAATACCAACTGGCAGCCTGATAAAGCCAGGGCGGTTGATGCCACCAGGTCATTACCCGGTGCATTCAGCAGGTTCAGCCCTTTCACTTTTACGGGCTCGGCGTAGTCTAATACAGCTACTACTTCTGAGTTACCACCTTTTTGGGTACAGCCTAAAGATTTATCTTCCAGCGTGGTAATGCCTCCTTTTTTATTACCCGGAGAAGGGTTCTCGTAAATAGGCTGATCGTATTTGCGGAAATAATTCTTAAAGTTATTGATCAAAGCTACCGTATCATCAAAAACCGCTTCAGTGGTACAGCGGTTCATGAGGATTGTTTCTGCACCAAACATTTCAGGCACTTCGGTAAGAATAGTGGTACCGCCCTGGGCAATCAGCCAATCAGAAAAACGGCCTACCAGAGGATTAGCCGTTATACCGCTGAAGCCATCGCTGCCACCGCATTTCAGACCTACTTTTAACAACGACAACGGAAGGTCCTCACGTTTATCGTTCCTCATTTTTTCTACCAGTGCGCTCATCAGCTCAAAGCCGGCTTCTATTTCATCCTCCACTTCCTGGGAAATGACGAACCGGACACGGGTTTCATCAAACTCACCCATAGCCTGCCTGAACTCGTTTTGCTGATTGTTTTCACAACCCAGGCTCATAACCAGCACACCTCCCGCATTGGGATGTTTAGCTAATGCTACCAATGCGTTCTTGGTATTCTCGTGGTCATCACCCAGCTGGGAACAGCCGTAATTATGAGAGAACACCCGGATATCATCAATATGACTTACATCCAGCTCGCTTTTGACACGATTGATAATGGCCTGCGCCTGCCCATTTACACATCCCACGGTAGGTACCACCCATAATTCGTTGCGGATACCTGCATCACCGTTATAACGTTTGTAGCCTTTAAAAGTAAGATCGCTTTTGGGTATTTCCAGTTTGGCGTTCACAGGATTGTAGCTGTACTGCAGGTTATCATGCAGGTTGGTCTTTACATTATGTGTGTGCACATGCTCACCCGGGGCTATAGGCGCCAGGGCATGGCCGATAGGATAGCCATATTTAATTATATCTTCACCTTCGGAGATATGTTTTATAGCAAACTTATGGCCTGTCTCAATAGCGCTTTTCGCAATAACAGCGTCACCGTTTACAGTTATTAAATCACCCTCTGTAATAGCGTCTATAGCTACGCAAACATTATCATCAGGATGTATTTGCAGATATTTTTCCATTATTCGAGTTCCTTTTTATTTACAGTATATGTTTTTCAAGAGATCGCTTTGTATTAAGCAAGGATTTCCTTAACAGCCTCTTTTATTCCTTTGCTTAAAATAGCTGCTGCACTTGCGGCTACTTCGTCAGCAAAGCCGGGCAGTTCACCCAGTTTTGCCGCCCAGATCTTATCGTTGTCTACAATGCCTTTCACCCAGCCTTTAATGTCATCTTTATTGAAGGTGGACCGGATCCATTCAACAAACTCAGGCGTATCATTTGGAGTAAAGTCTACTTCAGATTTTCCGCTGTACAATACCAGCAATGCAGCAAAGGAAAAGGTAGTAAGCTTTGCTTTCTTATTCAGCTTATTATAATTATCCGCCACCGTAGGAAAGTCGCGGGTTTCCCATTTAGATAAAGAGTTAAGAGAAATATCTTTTAAATAATGTTTCAGATAAGGATTATAGAAACGCTCCAGGATCTTCGCTGCAAAAGCCTTTAGCTGTTCAGGATCTTCTCCAATACCCGGCAACACTTCCTCCGCTACCATGCGGTTAATGAACTGTTCTACTTCAGGCGTATTGAAAGCATCCATTACTGTTTCACAACCCAGCTGTAAAGCAACAGGAACCATTGCCGTATGAGCACCATTTAATATACGCACTTTTTTAGCACGGAACGGACGTATATCATCCATGAACAATACATTCAAACCTGCTTTGTCTAAAGGCAGCTTTTCTTTAATGATGCTGTCA
>DAOLFI010000837.1:0-2202 GCA_035326385.1 Niabella sp. | reverse complement strand
AAAACGAAGCGCTGAAAACAGCGATATTTAAACAAATTGATGCTGCCGCGCCACAGGATTGTATACTCGCAAGCAATACGTCCTCCATATCTATAACCAGGATTGCCGCTGCAACAAAACGCCCGGAACAGGTAATCGGGATGCATTTTATGAATCCTGTTCCGGTGATGAAACTGGTGGAAGTGATTAATGGGTATGCTACCAGCCATTATGTAACCAGCATCATTACAGAGCTTAGTAAACAATTAGGAAAAACACCAGCCTTAGTTAACGACTATCCCGGTTTTGTAGCCAACCGCATTTTAATGCCTATGATTAACGAGGCCATTTATACTTTACATGAGGGAGTGGCCGGTGTGGAAGCTATTGATACTATTATGAAGTTGGGTATGGCACATCCGATGGGGCCTTTGCAACTGGCTGATTTTATCGGTCTTGATGTTTGTCTCTGTATTATGAAAGTGCTATTTGACGGAATGGGCCAGCCTAAATATGCACCCTGCCCTTTGCTTGTAAATATGGTAGCATCAGGTAAGCTCGGCGTAAAAAGCGGTGAGGGATTTTACACCTATACACCGGGCAGCAGGGAATTAACAGTGAGCAGCAAATTCAGGAAGTGAAGTTATTTCGATTAACTGCCCGTCCTTCTTCTGCCAGCCATAATTATGGTTACCATTGGTAAGAATTAAATACTCGGCAGGCATGGAAATATGGTAACGTAATACCTGGTGCAATACTTTTTCAGTAACAGGTATGGCTGCGCTTTTACACTCTACCAGCATCCAGGGTTTGTGATGCCGGTCATAAACGAGGATATCAAAACGTTTTTTTAATTCGCCTAAGTAAATTTCCTTTTCCAGGGCGATCAGCGATTGAGGATAGCGCATCACCCGCAGCAGGTACTGAACAAAATTCTGGCGCACCCATTCTTCATCCTGCAACAGCAGCCATTTCCGGCGAATGCTGTCAAAAATGTAGGGCTGGTTATTCCGGTGTTCGATCTTAAAATCGGGCCGGGGATATTCAATCAAAATCATCAGTCCACAAATAAAAGTTTAATTTAGCATATAAATTATTAAGTATGGAAGGAACAATCTTAATACAAGTGAATAATAAAAAAGCGTTGAAAATATTGCATGATATGGAAAAGCAGGATTTAATAAGTGTGGTAAAAGAACATGTCACTACAAGTACAAAAAATCTTTCCGAAAAATATAGAAATGTTTTTTCTGAAGATGATGCTAAAAGCTTTGATAATCATATAAAAAAAGTCCGTTCTGAATGGAATACTATTTAATTGATAGTAATATTATTTCGGGATATTTTTCAGCGTTATATTCAGACAAGGGGATGGAGATAATTGCTAACGCAATTAATCACACTCCCAATATTTCAGTAATTACAAAGATAGAAGCATTATCATGGATAAGTGAAAACAAAGAAAAAGAAGCCATTGTTAGAAGTTTTGTGAAAGACTCCATAGTGATTGCATTATCAGATGAAATAGTTGAAGAGTGTATAAAGCTAAGAAGAAACAGGAAAATAAAAACACCGGATGCTATTATTGCGGCAACCGCAATAATTCATAACTATACTCTTATTTCATGTGACAAAATCTTCCATGCCATTCCAATTCTAAAATTTATAAACCCTAAAGAGATTTAGACTTACAAATGAAGACCAAACAGGATATTGTAGAAAACTGGCTGCCCCGCTATACAGGAGAAAGTCTTAAAAATTTTGGCAAATACATCCTATTGACCAACTTCAGCAACTATGTTACCATGTTTGCTGAATGGAATAAAGTAGAAATTATTGGCGCAGGCAAGCCCATGCAGTGTGCTACGGCCGACGATATTACCATCATTAATTTCGGGATGGGCAGCCCTACTGCGGCTACCGTAATGGACCTGCTGACGGCCATCAAGCCCGAAGCCGTTTTATTTTTAGGTAAGTGTGGTGGTTTAAAAAAACGTAATAAAGTGGGCGATCTTATCCTGCCCATTGCTGCAATAAGAGGCGAGGGAACATCTAATGACTATTTCCCACCCGAAGTGCCGGCGCTACCGGCATTTGCTTTGCAAAAAGCAGTAAGCACCACTATCCGTGAAGCTAAAACAGACTATTGGACGGGTACGGTGTATACAACCAACCGCCGTGTTTGGGAGCATGACGAACCTTTTAAAGATTATCTGAAAAAAA
>DAOLFI010000836.1:0-2203 GCA_035326385.1 Niabella sp. | reverse complement strand
ATGAATTGGAGGAAAAGAATAATAAGCCTGTTGAAAAATGGGAAAGATTTTCTGTTTCCAAAACATACGACCTGTCTACAATGGAGGAAAATACTGCCCTGGAAGATTTTGTAAAATAACCCCATTCTTTACAGCTTATACCTGTAATAAAGAATATGAGCCCTTATTAAAAAAGTTAGATAAAGCATCAGGCAGATGCTGATTGCAGGGCATCAACAAGCTCAATGGCTTCCACAGCTTCTTTAACATCATGCACCCTTAAAATATGGGCGCCGTTCAGCAATCCTATGGTATTTAAAACAGTGGTGCCGTTAAGTGTATTGTTGGCATCAGTACCAAGCTTCCGGTAAATCATAGCCTTTCTGCTAATGCCTAATAAAAGGGGACAATCGAGCATTTTAAATACACTGAGATTTTTAAGCAGGGTATAATTGTGCTCGGGGCTTTTGCCAAACCCGAAGCCGGGATCTATGATAATATCTTTAATTCCTTTGCTATGCAGTATCGAAAGCCTGTTAACCATGAAATCGAGCACTTCCCTGGTTACATTTTCGTAAGCCGGATTTTGCTGCATATTTTGCGGTGTGCCCTGCATATGCATTAAAATATAGGGAACATTTAGTGATGCTACGGTATCAAAGAATTGATCATCTAAACTGCCTGCGCTGATATCATTAATGATGGAAGCGCCGGCAGCTACGGCTTCTTTTGCTACTTTGCTGTAAAATGTATCTACAGATATAAAAGCTTCAGGGAAGTTTTTTGTAATAGTCTCTATAACCGGTATCACCCTGGTTAGCTCTGTATCAGGTGATGCCTGTTCACTTCCGGGGCGGGTGCTTTGGCCGCCAATGTCAAGTATGGCAGCCCCGGCAGTAAGCATTTGCCCGGCCGTGTTCAGCAAACGGGTATCATTGCTATGGCGGCTGCCTGCGTAAAAAGAATCGGCATTGATGTTTAAAATGCCCATTACAACGGGTTTATGAATGGTAAGGAGCCTGCCCCTGCAATTAAGTGTGAACATCAATTTTTGTTTTGTTATTTTTGGGGTTAAAGGTAAGCTGATAGGCTGAAAAGTTAATAAGTTGATGAGGATAGTCTTCCCGGCTGTCTGTAAAATAATGATTCACTCAATGATGTCAAAAACAAATGAACAATACGATGCAGTGATCGAAGGCTGCCAATCGGTTTTTTTTAAGAAAAATAAAGACTACGGCACAGCATGGCGTGTGTTGCGTACTATTTCTGTTGTTGACCAGATCTATATAAAAGCGCAACGTATAAGGACCATCCAGGAAGTAAAGCAGCAAATGATAGGTGATGATATTGCCGGTGAGTTTAAAGGGATTATCAATTATGCGGTGATAGGCTTGATACAGCTGGAATTGCCTGTTGATGCCCCCTGGGACCTGCCGGAGGAACAGGTAGCCGCACTTTACGAAAAACACATTGCTGCAACCAAGGAATTAATGCAAGGTAAAAATCATGATTATGGTGAGGCCTGGCGCAGCATGAGCCAGGAAGGGTTAACTGACCTGATCCTGATGAAGCTGTTCCGTATCAGGCAAATACTGAACAACGAGGGGAAAACTTTGATCAGCGAGGGTATTGACGCCAATTATCATGACATTATTAATTATTCGGTCTTTGCTTTAATATTGGATAGCGAGGCCGGTAAATAAAAACTGTAATGAAGGTTTTAGTAAACATTGCAAGAATTTTTGTAGGCGTGCTCTTTATTTTTTCAGGATTGGTTAAAGCCAACGATCCTGTAGGCCTAAGCTATAAAATGCAGGAGTTCTTTTTGGTGTGGGGAACTACCTGGCTGGATGGTATGGCATTAGCACTGTCTGTTTTAATGATCGCCTTTGAAATTATAGCGGGTGCTGCGCTGCTGTTAGGCTGGCGCATAAGAACCGTAGGCTGGCTGTTATTGCTGCTGATCGTATTTTTTACATTTCTCACCGGCTATGCCTACCTGTCCGGGAAGTTTAAAAGCTGCGGTTGCTTTGGAGATTGTTTACCCATTACTTCGGGGATATCTTTCTTAAAAGATGTATTGCTGCTGGTTTTGATTTTATTGATTTTCTTTAATACAAAATATATCAAGCCCGCTTTTAGTAAAGGCATTACCCTGCTGCTATTGCTGCTGGTAACCCTGTTCAGTTTTGCATCGCAATGGTACACATTAAAGTATTTGCCG
>DAOLFI010000042.1:0-11088 GCA_035326385.1 Niabella sp. | reverse complement strand
AAATACCATTATTGAGGTTGACCACCTGCTTTAAAAGATCTGAAGCATATTTATGTCCGTCAGGGTGAGGAATAAAAGCGGTCTCGTTTTTAGCAGCATCACCACGCAGCACCAGCACATTGTCAATACCCAGGTATTGCAGGTTGATGAGCGCATCCTCAGTTTCGCTCACGCTAAAGCCACCACAAATAAGGTGCGGAACAGTGTCTACATTATATTTGTTCATAATAGCCGCACAAATACTTTCTGTTCCGGGTCTTTTACGTATGATCACTTTTTTAAAGGAGCCATCAGGGTTTTGCCGGAACTCGTGCTCACTGCGGTGATAAGTAACATTGATATAGGCCGGTTTAAACTCCATCAGGGGATCTAAATGATCGTATAAACCCTCAATACCTTTTCCCTTTAACGGGGGCAGCACCTCAAAAGAAATCAATGTTTCTTTTTTTTCCTTCGCCCTGTTTATATGCTCTATTACCTTCATTCCACTTTTTTAGAGTGCAAAATTACGGGTACCGATGTAAAAGCTGTATAATTTCAATAACAGGGCAAACACATCTGATTTTGGAGGTTCCTATGCTTTATGTCCCTTCTTGCGGAGTTTTTTTAGTAAGCTTACTTTTATTTTATAATCCTTTCCGGCCCTGCGGGCTTATCGGCCCGGTCATTTTTCAAACCTGAAGGTTACAATGATAATAAAACATATACAAATCCTGGTTCAAATCCGCCGTGGCGGATGATATTATTTGCCTGAATGAATGGCATTAGGCTCCAATTTAAGATGCACGTGCCCTGATTTCAGAAATGCCTTTCCATCTAGCAAAATAATATAACGTTCTGCAAAAAATCACCCGTTAATTACCGCTATGCTTTTCACCCGTTAAAAAGTGCGTTTCACCGGCTATTTTAATATGGTTCGCCATTATGCTCTTGCCTTACAGCACACGCCGGGTGTATGTTTACGAAGCAAATACAATAACACAACATTCATATTTAAAATTGATTTAAAATGAAAAACTTAATGCTCCATACAGTCGTTATCCTGTCATTAAAATTTTAATACAGCCTCAGCGCTGTAACATTTTGCCGGTTTTTGCGACTACCAGTTATGCACATTATATCGTACCCGCTATTGAGAAGATATCTACTGTTTTTCATCATTGCTACCTGCTTTGCCTCAGCTCCTGTTTATGGACAGGGCTCGCTATCGGGCAGGCTTGCAGACGCCCAAACACAAAAGCCGTTATATATGGCTACGGTCACTGTATTTAAAGCATCAGATACTTCTGTTGTTACTTACAGGTTAAGCGCAGAGGATGGCAGGTTCAGGCTGCCGGGCCTTGATACAGATATCCCCTACAGGGTACTTGTTTCTTTTACAGGATATGCTGTGTACAGAAAAGAGTTCCTCCTTACCAAAGATTCGGCTCACCTTGATCTGGATACCATTTTTTTACAACCTGCAGCAACGGAATTAGATGAGGTTTTAGTGATAGCAGAACGTCCGCCTATGGTTATCAGGAAAGATACCGTAGAGTTTAATGCCAATGCGTTCAAAACCCTGCCTAATGCCATGGTAGAGGACCTGCTAAAGAAACTGCCCGGCGTACAGGTGGATAAGCAGGGCAACATTATGGTAAACGGGAAGCGTGTGAACAGGATATTGGTGGACGGCAAGAACTTCTTTGGCAGCGATCCTAAAATGGCTTCCCGGAACCTGCCTTCAAATGTTATTGATAAAATACAGGTGACGGACGACAAGGACGAATTGCTGGAAAGCGGGGACGATAACCTGAATAATGTGGGAAAAGTGATCAACCTTACTTTTAAAAAGGGAGTGAAGAAAGGAATGTTCGGCAAGGCCTATGGCGGCGGCGGTACCGGTCCCAATGGCAACAGGTTTGAGGCAGGCGCTATTGCCAATATATTCAGGGATACATTACAGGTAAGCCTGCTGGGCTATAGCAATAACCTTAACAGGCCGGGCTTTGGATGGAGCGACCTGATGCAGACAGGCGGCCTGCAAAGGAGCCGGCAGGTATCCGGTGGTGGCAATAACAGCAGTAACAATAGCAATTTTGGATCAAATATCAGTATCAATGGTATTAATTTCGGGGGCATGTCGCGCCTGGGAGGCGTAACCACCAGCAATGGGCTGGGCTTTAACCTTAACCACTCTCCTAATAATAAAAAGGCATTTTTTGCCCAGTATTATTATGGCAAAGTGCGCACCGATATTGAATCGAATAGTACCACGCATATTTTTAACGGCGATACTACCGTGACCAATACTTCGCGGTACAATGCACTTGTAAAAGGCAATACCCATAATTTTGGCATTGGTTTGAACCTGAAACCCGATACGCTGACTACCATCACGGCTACAGCAAACTACATACTGGCCAACGAAAAGACCAACAGCCTGAACACACAAAGCGGCGTCAATAATTTTACAGGTAACTTAAACACAGGCGAAGTCAATATCAATGGGAGAACCGGCAATAACATTCTTCGAGAGAATTTTTCCTTAACCCGGTTATCGAAAAACAAGACCGGCAGGCGCCTCTCATTTTCGCAGGGTATTTCCCTCAACCGGCGTGATGTAAATAATTATACCGATGCGTTAATACAATATCTGCACCCCGCGCAGTTTGACAGTATCACCAACCAGCTAAGGGCAGAAGACGTTCCTTCCTGGTTTGCATTTGCCGGCATTAATTACAGGGAACCTTTAAGTAAAAAGATCTTCCTGCGGGCAGGAGCAAGGTATGAATATGAAAATCTGAAAAACGATATTACTACTTTCGATAAAAACGGTGCCACTTATAACAATAAAAACAACGACCTCAGTAGCGCTTTTTCACGTAGCAGCAACCGGTATTTTTTAAGCACCGGCATTGAATTTAAACATAATAGCCTGGCCATTACGCCCGGCGTACGTTATCAATACCAGCAGTTTGATAACCAGCTGTCTTTTGTTGCCAACCCTGTTATTCAGAAGCTGAATAATATTTTGCCGCAGCTTGAAATCACTTACCGCAAGCTGACCGTTAACTATAGCAGGGATATTGTACTGCCCGATTATAGCTATATGATCCCTGTAAGAAATAATACCAACCCTTATGTAGTAAGATTAGGTAACACCAATCTTTTACCTGCGCTGATGGACAGGGTATCAGTGAACCTCAATACTTTTAACCCTAAAAATAACCTTAACGTTTGGAGCTGGGGCGAAGCATGGATTGCCAATAATGATGTGGTGCAAAGCATTACGCTGGACGAAAGCGGCCTGCAAACTACACGGCCTGTGAATGCTGACGGCAGCAAACGCGTAGCCGCCAATTTTGGCCTAAACCAGGATATTAAATATAAGAACAGCTTTACTTTTTCGTGGAATATAGGTACCTGGACGGAATACCGCCAGAACTCTTTTTACTATAATAATGAGCCCAGCACCCAGCAAAGGCTGATAAGTAATATATGGAGTAATATAGGATTTAACTGGGATGATAAGCTGGAGCTTGGTCCTGCTTATTCATTCTCTTATATGAATGTAAAAAACACCAATCCCCTTTTTACTCCTAAGAGCAGCTTTGAGCAAACCATCGGGATTGAAGCTATAATGCGCTATATCAAACATGTAATATTTGATTCGGAGCTGCGGTACATTAATAACAACGCCTTCCCCACAGCCAATCTCAGAAAAATATTTATGTGGAATGCAGGCCTCAATTTTACTTTTTTCAAGGATGAGCGGGCGGTATTGCGATTATATGCCAACGATATCCTGAACAAAACTATTAATACTGATATTATTCCCAATCAGAATACGCTGCAAACCTCCTACAGCAATGTGCTGGGACAATACTTCCTGGCCACCTTTACGTACAACCTGCGCCCATCAGGCACAAAAGGCAAAGTAGGTGGCGGATGGTCTTTATGGTAAAAGCTTACACTACAACAGCACCTTTGGTTTCGGGATCTTTCCCATTAGTAAGAGACTGTATATTGTTATAGGTAACGGTTGCTATCTGCTCCAGCGCTTCTCTGGTAAAAAAGGCCTGGTGTGCAGTAACCAGCACATTAGGAAAGCTCATCAGGCGCTGTATCATATCGTCCTGAATAATATCTGCAGAAAGATCTCTAAAGAATAGCTGCTCTTCCTGCTCATACACATCAATACCCAAATAACCTATGTGCCCGCTTTTTAAGGCATCAATAGATGCTTTGGTATCAATCAGCTTTCCCCGTCCGGTATTGATGATCATCACGCCTTTTTTCATCTGGTCAATCGTTTCTTTTCTTACCAGGTGGTACGTGTCATCTGTAAGCGGGCAATGCAAAGAAATAATATCGCTTTGCTGCAGCACTTCTTCCAACGGATGATACTTTACGCCTGTTGTTTCCAAAGCCTTATCGGGATACATATCATAGGCTATTACCTTACAACCCATGCCCAGCATAATACGGATAAAGGCTTTACCAATATTACCGGTGCCTATTACCCCCACTGTTTTGCCATAAATATCAAAACCTAACAGGCCCTGTAAAGCAAAATTCTGCTCCCGTACCCTGTTGTATGCTTTATGGGTTTTACGGTTAAGGGTCATGATCATTGCCAGCGCATGTTCTGCCACCGCTTCGGGAGAATAAGCAGGTACACGGCACACTTTTATGCCTAATTCTTTAGCAGCTTCCATGTCCAGGTTATTAAAGCCTGCACAGCGCAGGGCTATGATCTTTACATTTTTGGCCGCAAGCGTTTCCAGCACCGGGCGGGTAAGTTTATCATTAACAAACACACAAACTACCGTAGCATCCTTTACCATTTCAACTGAATGAGGCCCTAAGTGGGTCTCAAAGAATTCAAGCTCGAAGTTATAAGGCTCATTAGCCTTGGTAAAACTGTCTTTATCATATCTCTTTGTAGAAAAGAAGGTAATCTTCATTCGTAAATATTTTATACCTGTTTTTTAATCAGCCTGTATTTTAACGGGCTAAATTAGGGAAATGTAATCTAAGAATGACAACAGGTTCATAACATTTCAGCAATATTTTTATATACCCTGCTCAACTAAAAAAGCTGCGCCTGTTAAACGCAGCTTCAGAAAAACCTGTTTACACATCAGGCATGCACACCTTCCTTAATTTCTTCTATCAATTTTTTATTGAATGCCGGCAAATCCTCCGGTGTACGGCTGGTTACCAGGCCCTCATCTACTACCACTTCTTCATCTGTCCAATCGGCTCCGGCATTAATAAGATCCTGGCTGATGGCTTTTACAGAAGTCATTTTACGGCCTTTCACCAAACCGGCGTTGATCAAAGTTTGCTGACCATGACAAATAGCAGCAACAGGTTTTCCCTGGTCAAAAAAACTTTTCACAAATCCCAGAGCTTCATCAATTACACGCAGCTTATCGGGATTAATAACCCCACCGGGCAGCACCAGCGCATCATAATCCTCTGCATGTGCTTCCTCCAGCGTTTTATCTACCTCATACTCCGGGCCCCAGTTTTTATCTGCCCAGGCTTTGATCTTTCCTTTTTCGGGGCTCACAATATGTGTCTCCCAACCTTGTTGTTCTAACTGCTCCTTAGGAGACTTCAATTCACTCTCTTCAAAACCATGGGTAGCCAGTATAGCTATTCTTTTACTCATAATTAAAAATTTTAAAGTGATGACTATTGTTTTTCCAACCGTTTCAAAAACCACACCTTAAAAAACAAAAGCTGTTTTTATTGTGTTAAATAACCATTAAAGCAGGAAGGGCGTCTCATTATAGGACGCATAACATTTTAGTATTAAGTTAAGTGTACGGTGTCAGTAGTGAATATTTGCGGATACTTACTCACAACTGACCATTCACTATTAACTTTAAATGCGACAATTCTTCTTTAACTTAACATTAGTTTATTTATAGCATGGAAATTATTTTATATGTATCGGCTGGCATTATTGCAGGATTAGTGATTGGCTGGCTTTTGGGTAAAAGCCGGGCAGCAGCCGGCATACAGGCTGTTAAAGACGAAGCCCTTGCCAGGCAGAACGAACTGGAAAGAGAACTTGTATCTCTGCAGGCTACTTCTTCTGCACGGCTGGAAGCGGCTAACCATAGTTTAATAATCCGCGAGCAGGATATTACTGTTTTACGAAAAGACCTTGCTGCTATGAGCGCCGAACTGGATCATAACCGGCAGCAGCACGCATCGGTAAAAGCGGCTTATGATACATCCAGGCAACATCTTATTGAAAAAAACAACGACCTTTTAAGAGCACGTACAGAAGCAGAGCAACGGAGGGCCGACTATACATCGCTTCAGCAGCAGTTAGCCACAGCAAATGCCACTAACAATGCGCTATCCGAAAAGCTGCAAACACAAAAAGAAGAGATTGAAGCATTAGGCAAGAAATTCAATACTGAATTTGAAAATATTGCCAATAAGATCCTGGAGACCAAAACCGGCACCTTCACCGAGCTTAATAAAGCCAATATGAAAAATATACTGGAGCCCTTGGGAGAGCATATACGCGAGTTCAGAAAACAGGTGCAGGAAGCTTATGGTAAAGAAAGCAACGAGCGTTTTTCCCTGCAGAACGAAGTAAGAAGCCTGGTGCAGCTGAACCAGCAGTTAAGCAAGGAAGCCCAGAATCTTACACGGGCCTTAAAAAGCGAATCTAAAACACAGGGACGCTGGGGAGAAATAATCCTGGAAAAAATACTCGACAAATCGGGCCTGCGAAAGAACGAAGAGTTCTTTATGGAATACCAGCTTTACGACAGCAACGGCAAGGCATTACTCAGCGCTGTCAGCGGCAAAAAAATGAGGCCCGATGCGCTGATCATTTATCCGGACAACCGGCATGTGATTATTGACGCCAAAGTGTCGTTAACCGCTTTTATAAGATACGCCGAAACAGAGGACGAAACATTGCAGGAAGCAGAGCTTGTATCACACGTCCGTTCAGTAAAAGCGCATATAGACGAGCTGTACTTAAAAGCCTATGACGATTACGATAAGTCGATGGATTTTGTAATGATGTTCATGCCCAACGAAGCCGCTTATTTTGCGGCACTAAAAGGTGATGCCCATCTTTGGGAATATGCTTACGACAGGCGGATCTTATTGATAAGTCCTACTAATTTAATTGCGGCCTTAAAATTGCTTGCCGATTTATGGAAGCGTGAAAGAAATGAACGCAACAGCATGGAAATTGCCGGCCGGGCTTTAAAAATGTATGAAAAGCTGGTAAGCTTTACAGATAACCTGGACGCCGTTGGAAAACACCTGGACAATGCAGTGAACAAATATGAGGAAGCAGTAAAGCAGCTACATACCGGGAAAGACAATTTCTTTTCACAGGCCGGAAAAATGAAGCAGCTGTTGAATTACAGCAGGCCCAAAGATTTTGCCCAGGCAAAACTGGACATAGGAGAGGATAACGATATCGCAGAAAATTAAACTATAAAAAACGTATCTTAACATATCAATAAATGTTTGTTAGTCATTTTTAACGTCTCATATTTAACACTTATCTCATAACTACAAAAAATAAATATAGCCATGACTGAAACCCTGATCCCCAAAGAGGAAATAGTTAATTTAGCCCTGGTATCAGCCGAAGAAAACAGAAGCGATTACTGGAAAGAAAAGCTGGAATATGCCCAAAGGCTGGGTAACGAGTTTAAAAGCAAAACAAGCATCACCTTTAACACAACAGAAGGTCCGCGAACGGTGCATACTACGGTATGGTCTATAACCGAAAATTATATTGTGTTAAAGGCCGGGGTGCACATCCCTTTAAGCAGTATTATTGATGTACATTTTTAAAGCTGGTTAAAACCAGCTTTTTTTCTTCCGGCTGCCACCGCTCAGGCCTATGGCTCCCAATAATGAGCGTACAATGGTATTTCCTGCGGTACGGGCTACACTTCTTACAATAGGGTTATCCAAAAAACCTTTTTCCTGCTTTTGCGTTTTGGCAGCTTCTTTTTGTTTTACAAGCTCTGTATTTCTGTCGGCAGCTTCCTGTAATTTTTGATTAAGTATTTCGTAAGCGCTGTGGCTGTCTATAGTTTCATTATAAAAACGGGCAATCCTTGAATTATTAACGATGGTATCAATCTCAGCTTCTGACAATATATCCATACGGCTTTGCGGTGCACGCAGCATACAATGTACCAATGGTGTGGGAACACCTTTTTCATTCAGCATGGTTATTAATGCCTCCCCAATTCCCACTTGCGTGAGCAGGCTATCGGTTTTATAAAATTCACTTTCGGGATAATTCTCTGCAGTTTGTTTGATCACTTTCCTGTCTGCTGCTGTAAAAGCACGCAAAGCATGCTGCACTTTCAAACCTAACTGGGATAATACAGAAGCTGGCACATCCATAGGATTTTGCGTACAGAAATAAATACCGATGCCTTTGGAACGGATCAGCTTTACAATTGTTTCTATCTGGTTTAACAGCGCCGCGCTGGCTTCGTTAAAAATGAGGTGCGCTTCGTCTATAAATAACACCAGTTTGGGCTTATCTGCATCTCCCTGTTCCGGGCTGGACGCATACAACTCAGCCAGCAATTGCAGCATGAAAGTTGAAAACAGCTTGGGCCTGTCCTGCAGATCAGTAACCCGTACAATAGAGATCATACCTCTTCCATCATTACTGGTGCGCATCAGGTCTTCCACATCAAAGCTCCTTTCTCCAAAAAACAGGTCAGCGCCCTGTTGCTGCAATTCGATTACCTTTCTTAAAATAGTTCCGGTAGAAGTAGTAGAAACTTTTCCATAATCCTTTTCCAGTTCAGCCTTGCCCTCCCCGCTTACAAACTGCAATACTTTTATAAAATCTTTAAGATCCAGCAACGGCAGTTTATTATCATCGCAGTATATGAATATCATTGATACAAGTCCGCCCTGTGTATCGTTCAAATCCAGGATCTTTGAGAGAAGCACAGGACCAAACTCACTTACCGTAGCTCTCAGCCTTGTGCCTTTTTCATTGCTTAGCGTCAAAAACTCAACAGGATAAGCAGCAGGCTCAAACGTTACATCCAGCTGCTGGCAGCGCGCATTAATTTTATCATTGGCAGCACCCGCGGCGCCAATACCGCTTAAATCCCCTTTTATATCCATCAAAACCACGGGAATGCCGGCATCACTTAACCCTTCGGCCAATACCTGCAGGGTCTTTGTTTTACCGGTACCGGTAGCTCCGGCAATCAAACCATGCCTGTTTAGTGTTTTAAATGGTATAAAAACATCAGCGCCCTCCACTACCTGGCCATCCAGCATAGCCCTGCCAATTTTATAATTTTCACCTTTAAAAGTATAGCCGTTTTGTACTGATTGCAGGAATTTTTCCGCGTTTGCCATAGAAAAAATTTTTTGAAATATACTATAAGCTATAAAAAACTTAAAATTAATTTATACAGTTGCCTTAAAGCAAGCACTTTAACAAAAAATTGCTTATGTATTCAAAAGCATTAACTTTATTTGCCGTCAAAGAATTATTTATAATAAACTGATAATAATGGAAGCAAATAAACCACACATTTTATTATGTGAAGATGATCCCAATCTGGGCAATGTGCTGAAGAACTACTTAGAGCTGAATGACTATGATGTTACGCTTGAAAGAGACGGAAGGTTGGGCCTCGCCGCTTTTCAAAGAGAGAAATTTGATCTCTGCCTGCTGGATGTTATGATGCCGCACATGGACGGATTTACACTGGCAGAAGAGATCCGCGACATTGATGCGGACGTGCCTCTTTTCTTTTTGAGCGCTAAAACCATGAAGGAAGATATCATCCAGGGATATAAACTGGGCGCGGATGATTATATTACCAAGCCTTTTGACAGCGAAGTGCTGTTGCTTAAAATAAAAGCTATTTTAAAGCGCAATGAAGAGCTGAACAAAGAAAGCGAAAACAAGGAATACCACCTTGCCAGCTATCATTTCAATCCCAAACTTCGCCAGCTGATACATAATGACAATACGCAAACTCTTTCTCCCAAAGAAAATGAATTGCTGAAGATGTTAGCTGAGCACCTGAACGACCTGTTGCCCCGTGAGCAGGCTTTAAAGAAAATATGGGGCAGCGATACTTACTTTAACGGGCGCAGTATGGACGTGTATATTGCCAAATTGCGTAAATACCTGAAGGATGATGAAAAGATCGAGATCGTGAATATACATGGCAACGGCTTCAGGTTAGTAGTACAGCCTTAAAAATATTTTTCAACGTTTTACTGCAGCCTCCTGTAATTAGGATATTACAGGAGGCTTTGTTTATAATGGCCTGATGCGTGTTAATGATTATTTCGTATCTTATTTTTCACTAATAATCGTCCACGAATTAGCAACATTACGTGGAGAATTGTCTGAAGGCATGTTTTTGATTTCGAGGTCGTTTGTTGCTTTGTTATAGCTGACAAAGGTAGATGACCCTCCCCCATCTAAATTGATGGCATCTTTTGCTCCTATAGCCATAAATATTTTGGCAAGCCCGGCCATGGTGATGCCAACAGAGTGCTCAGGTCTGCGGCCGTCCAGAACCATAAAAATCACTTTGTTCATATTGACCAGACCCACTGCTGTTCTCGGCTCCACATTCGTATTCAGCGAGGCTGTTCTATCTTCACCATTGTACACCAGCAGGTATCTTCCGCCCAATGTTTCTTTCATATTGCTCAATTTGGCAAATAAATTACGGTCGCCAATCACAGCTCTTTTGTTGGTTTGAATACTTAAAAAATAATAGGCGCCTGTTGGAATAAAATAGTTTTTAACTACGGTTTTGTTTTTGATAACAGGACCCAACGGTGTGCCGGGAACTATACCCGGATTGCCTGATACATCCCAATAATCGCCGTTTACCGCGCCAATCACATGTTTTTGCTCGCCTCGGTTTTCCAGCGCCGTGTTTTTGCGTATAGCCTGGGTTCTCACGGTTTGCAGGGCAAAAGCGGGCTGTTCGTTGGGCGTGGCTACTTCCATTGAAATGTCAGGATTTGACAGATCGACCGTAAAAAAATACAGGGACAACGGTGAACCGGATGTGTTGACCAGCTTAACATGGG
>DAOLFI010000041.1:0-11100 GCA_035326385.1 Niabella sp. | reverse complement strand
TATGTTCTCGTGGGCTCGTAACCTCACCCACTTCGAACATGCTGGCCCATTCATGGCCTTTGGGGGCCATTCATGGGGGCGCGAAGCGTGGTTCTCAAACTTTAAAATTAATGAATTATGAATACAACAAATGAAAAACGTAAAGGCGGAAGGCCAAAGAAAGAAGTAAAGCGTAGCTACCGTTTACGGATAGCGTGCACTGCTCATGAGCTGAAAACAATTGAGGAAAAAGCGAAACAGACACAGCTTACCGTTTCAGAATTTTTACGTGAGGCAGCTTTCAAAACTCATATTGATGTAAGACAAAAGACACTACCTAAAGAGATTTTAGAATTCACCGGAACGCTTAACCACCTTGCCGCTAATGTAAATTCACTGGCTTATAAAAACAATGCAGCACAGTCTTTTAACGCTTTTGAGCGGACAGAATTAAGGCAACTGGCATTGCTGTTGAAAGAACTGGCCCAAGATATTAAAAACGGTTTGAAATGATAGGCAAAGTGATAACAGGGAAAGGTTTTGCCGGATGTATCGGGTACTGCCTGGAGGATAAAAAAATGAAGATGGATAAAGACCAAACCCAGATGCAAAACCGGGCTGAAGTATTACTTTTTAATAAATGCTTTGGTAATAAAAGAGAATTGGTACGGCAGTTTACCGAAGTGAGAAGGTTAAACCCTAACCAATCAAAGCCGGTGCTTCACCTTACACTAAGCATGGCACGTGACGAACAGTTAACAAGTCCGCAATTAATCCAAATGGCCGGTGATTGTGCGGAGGAATTTGGCTTTAAAGATAATCAGTTTATTGTTGTCGAGCATAAGGACACCGAGCACCAGCATATCCATATTGTAGCCAACCGTATTGGGTATGCGGGGAAAACTAATGTATCGGATAGCAATAGTTACAAGCGCATGGCGGAGTTCTGCCGAAAAATGGAACAGAAATTTAAACTGCAACAGGTGTTAAGCCCCCGGCGGTTTCTGTCAAAAGATCAGCAATTACTACCGAGACATGATCAGCGAAAGGATCAAATTAAAGCACAGCTGCGAGAGATTTTGCAGTCATCGAAAACAATAGAAAGTTTTCAGCAGAAAGTAAAGGAACAGGGATTTGAAATCATTAAAGGCCGTGGTATTTCCTTTATTGACGAAAAAGGGGTAAAAATAAAAGGCAGCGTCATGGGGCTTTCCTTGCAAACTATAGAAAGGCAGATCGAAAAAAATAACCAGGCCAGGGAGCCAGAACAAACAGAATCTATCAAAATAAAACAACGACAAAATACAATTGGACGATGAAAGAGAAAATTATAAAATCAGTGCTGGACTGTGCTTTTTTCCATGAAATGTAAAATGTAAAAGCCATAAACTTGATTTTTACAACGTGTAAATAACTTGGGAAAGGGAATGGTTAGTTGGCTAAAACTCTGTCCGATATTTCTTTGGCTATTTCTTCTGTTGTAAAATTTGACGTATTTATAGCTACCAGGTCAGCCACCATATGGCTGAATTTCTTTACCTCGTCTTTACTGATTTTATGCCAAATAGGAAGTATCACTTTTTCCCCGTTTACTTCCCGGGCAAAAAGCCCATCCAATTCTCTTTGTGGCCATTCTTTTCTAAAAAACGCCTCTGATAAAACTACAATCCCATACCGAGAATTTTTTAACCCGTTGTCGATGGAGCGTCTAAGGCTGTCACCAACTCTTAATGTAAATTCATCATACCAAACTTTCAGTCCATTTTGCTTCAAGCACTTTACAAAATCTCTAACAAAGTCTTCTTTGTCTTCTGATGCATGAGAAACAAAAACATCATAGCCGGACTGTTCTATCGGTTGAGGTTTTAGAATATCAAATGAATGAAGGGATTGGATTTTTTGTTTTGCCATTTCTCTTGTTATCTGCTGTTGCAAAGTCAACATTTCTTTTTGCTCTTTCTTTACTTTATCCCTTTCCCTTTGTTCTTCCTTATTGAGTTTGCTTTGAAGTTCAAGTTTTTTCTTCTGCTTATCGGCTAATGATTTTGCTTTTGAACTTTTATCTTTTTCGAGTTTGCTAATTTCTTCGTTTTTCTTTGTCAGGTCTTTTTGATAACTGATCATTCTTCTAAAATCCTTTTCCCTTGAAATTTTATCCAGCAAACTATGTGCTTCTTTCTGTTTCCGATTTAGATTTGTATCAATTGGATGAATGCTTCTTTCAATCGAGTTTATATCCCGGTCAACATTTGCGATCTCTCTTGCTATGCTATCAATACTCATTATTTAAAAAATCTTTTTATGAATTCTACTGTCTGGTCGTAACCTACAACAATTGTCACAATACCGCTTACAAGTGTTACCAAGGCAATAAGCCCGGAAATTACTTTGTAAATCAAACTGTCTTTTATTGAATGTACTGTTCGAGTGCTGATTATGCCAAACCAGTTAAAAATAAAAATTGGGACACTCAAAATTTCTTTAACCCCTTCACGAAACCAGATAATCGGATTTCGTAAATTCTTTTGTGTGCCCTTTCCAAAGTCATCTAAATAACCGATGTATCTTAGCAAACAGTCGTCAACAGAATGAATGTCGAAATCTTTTACTGAACCGTCTCGAAATTTCGGGACTGTGTTAATTATAATTTGATAATTTGAAATAGTATAAGTCTGAAAAGGTGCGATGTAGTCCATCACTCCAAATGTTCCCAAATAACTTTGCATTTTGCTTACGTTCATTGTAAGCCAAACATACTGCTCACCATCAAAATTCCCTGAACGGCTCCAACGGTCGTAATTCTCGGAGTAGCTGTTAGCAAACTCGATAAACCTCTTTCTGTATTCACTTGCAAATTCAATTTTCTTTACAACTCTTGAATGTCGGTTAATGGCCTGAATAAAGCCGATAATAAAGACCATCAAAATCCCTAATATGATTAATGCAGTTATCATTTATGCACTCTCAATGATTTTTATTTCTTCTTCAGTTAGATCGTAAAGTTGGTAAACTAATTGATCTATTTGGTTTTCTAAATCTGTTGTGTCGGCTGTTGGGTCTTGTGTTTTTTTCCTCAAGATTTCTTCAACTAAATTTGAGTTTTTTTCTATAGCTTCTTTATCAGCTTCTTTTATTGGTAAACTTTCAATAGGCTCCTTCTTAATTTTAGGAAATGTCGCTTTATTATCATAATGCTTTTTGAACCAATAAAAATGGAAGAGTTTCGAGTTTATAAGAGATAGTAAAAATCGCAGATTGTCAATGTCGTCATTATGCAAGTAAACATTATAGATGGTATTTAATGTCATAATATTTGGCTCAACAATAGTTCCTTCTGGGAAAACACCAATCTGCCTTACGACAATTCTATGTTTTTTATACACCGATGCTTCACCACCGCTTTTGATTGATTCCTTTTTGAATTGCACAAACTCTGTGTTTGGCTCAATTCTGTATCGCTTGACATTGCCGCCATCAATTACAGGATAATAACTTTCATCCAGTTTAACTTTACTGACAAATTTTTTCCTATCGAAAGTTTGAATTCCGAAATAAGATCTACCGTAGAAACTTAAAGGTTTTGTTTCATGTTCGATTTTTGTAAGAAGTTTTCTAAGGCTCGTATCTATATCTAATTCAAGTTCAAAATTTCCTTTTATAAAGTTATTTTGAAAATGATAAACTTTTTCGGTGTCGAACAAGTCATAAACGTTATTTCGATAAGCAGAAAATGCAAACTTGTTGTTCGCCGTTATTTCCTCTGTTTTAGATAACATCAGAATCAAAGTGTCAACGGAAGCATCTTCAAAGACTTGTGTGTAAAAATTAACTATTTTAATTAACGAATTTGAAAGGATTAAATGCCGTAATTCTCTTGAGTGTTTGTTCTTCAGAAAAGTATTGGGAGTGATATAACATAGAGTTGAATTAACCGATAACAACTTAATGCCTAATTCATAAAACAATGCGTATGTGTCAATCTTATATTTTGCCGTAGTATAGTTTTGACTATAATAATTAAATATATTTTGATCCCCCAATGATTGAACAAGAATATATGGGGGGTTTCCAATTATCACATCAAAGCCAACAAAGTCGCCGTCATCGTTCAGCACCTCGGGAAATTCAAAACGCCATTCAAAGGCATTCTCAAAGATTTTGCTGGCCTTTATTTCTTCGCGCTCTGTTTCTAATTGAGTGAGTTTTTCTACGGCTTTTCTGTGGTCGTCAAGTAATTTTTTATCAATTTTCTCGCCAAATGATTTAAGGTTCAGCATTCTCGTAGATAAGTTTTCTGCTTTCCCTCTTGCATCGCTTATTTTCCTGATAAATGGTGTCTCAATCTCACTTCTAAAGTCTGATTTAATATCGGCAATCAGTCGTTCCATTTCCCACTTCTGTTCTTTGCTTTCGGCATTGCGGTATGTATCAACGGCTAACCGATAGCTATCAATCGTCCACTTACTTTTTTTCAGAGCTTGTTTCAAATCGGCATCAATCGCAAACCGGCTTATCAAAGAATTGCCGCATTTGATATTTATATCAATATTCGGTAGTGTTTCAAGTTCTGTAGCGTTTTTGTAATAAGCGTTTTTCAAAAGCTCGATCCACAAACGCAGACGGCAAATCTTAACTGAATTCGGATTTATGTCTACTCCGAAAAGACAATTTTCAATAATCGTTTGCTTTTCATGGAAAAGTGTTTCCTGTATACGTTGCTTTTCTTTACTGCCCGGAACATATTCAAACGGATCTCCGTCTTCGTCCGTTACCGCCAGTTCGTCATTTACCACCTCCACATGGTATTCTTTTAGGCGTTTTCCTTCGCGGTCTTGCAGAATCTTTAAATCATTTTTTACGGCAATCATTTCATTTAGTGCCGAAACCAGGAAGTGACCTGAACCAACGGCTGGATCACAAATTTTAATGCTATTTACAATTTGGTTGGCTTCCTTTCGATCTTCAATTTTGTCGTAAAGTTCCTCAATGCTGTTGCAGTTCCATTTTTTTACTTCATTAAATTTCTGAACAACTGCTTTGCGTATGGTCTCCCGGCACATATACATGGTGATGAAACCCGGTGTGAAAAACGAACCGTCTTTGTATCCATTTATTTTCTCGAATATCAATCCCAGCACCGAAGCGTTGATGAGTTTTTTATTGTCTTCCTGAATTTCATCTGACCCCTCGCTGCTAAAATCGTAAGCGTTCAGAAACTCTAACAAATATTCAAGTGCCGGAATGGAGCCTGAACGTTTTTTGCCCTGCTGGTTTTTGAGCACAGTTTGCGAAAAGATCGGAATGGTTTTATCGTTCAGGCCGCTAATAAATAAAGTCGCCTGCTCAATGTCGGTCGGCTCAAAAAGCGAAGAATTGAGATAGGGGACTTTTTCAAAAGCCTTTTTCACATCTTCGTTTCGCAAGTCATACTTGCAAGCTAGCACCTGGAAAAACAACCTGTTCAGGTCATCATAATTTTTTATTTTGCTGGGATTGAGAAAAGAATAAGATTTATCGCCTTTATGATATTTCATTAACTGCGCTTCCAGCAACTTTAAAAATAAAATACGGTTTATCCAGGTGATAGACAGTTCAAGGGCCACATTAAAAAGACGCTCCTGTTTTGTGCTACCAAATTGGCCTGGCTTGTCAAGCCTGTTGATCTTATCCAGGCTATCAAGTTGAATAATTGCGTCTTCAAGGATTGTTCCGGTGTGCCTTTCGCCCGGCTTGTTTCGCTCAATCAGTTTTTTGCTTCCTTCTTTGGTTTCAGTTAAGCCAATAATGTGCAGCAGCTCACTGTAAAAACGTTTGTCAAGACTATTACTGTCATTGGCAAAGGGTAGTTTTAAAAGATGCTCAGGCGATAAAAGTTTAAATAAAGCTACCAGTTAGTTGTCGTCCTTTTTGTCTGCGTTGCGTAGTGGCTTTTGATAATCCTGCAGGTTGAAATAAGTAAACTCAACTTCCCCCGTTATACTGCTAATAAATGGCTCGGCAATTTGTTTATAGAAAAAATCCGTTTTTGTCTCTGCCAGCCGGCCACTTTCAAATTCATTAAATTGTTTTACCAGGTTTTTGTTTTGGGCAAACAGCCTGTCAAATAGGGTTGCATCAAAAATAAACCATTCATTAATATTGGTTGCCACCAGGTGCCGCACTGCAATATTGTTGTGTGTAATCCTCTCCCGTAAATAATAGAGCACAAGTTCCTGAAATGCCTTTACATTCAGTTTTTTGAGGCTGATCATTTCAGTTTTGTTGGTCGGTTTCTTTGCTTCGATAATTACGCCAACCGTACTGCTTGCGTTCGCCCCGTTGTGTATTACAAGGTCGTTCCTTCCTTTGGTGTTGATGAAATGGTTGGGGTCGTAGTAGGTCTTTTTTAAAAACTCGATGACAAGATTTTTATGAAACTCTTCGCTTTCGGTGTCATTTGTCCGGTCAAGTAAGGTAATGAGATTGATCTTAAAATCGTCAATTTCACTTCGATTTGGTTTTACTTTTAAGTAAGCTTTGTTCAGTACCTTTTTCGGCCTCAACTCTTTTAAAATCATCTATATATTATTTTCTTTCAGTTGGTTAAGATATTTGGATGGGGCAATCAATGTAATCGACTATATGCGATATATTGCTTTTGTTGTACTTTCGACTTTTAACAATCGATAGAAAAATTTCAGTCAAACACTAATTTTCAAAAATAAAACTATTTAATGTTGTCATTGTCCTCGAAAGCACTAAGCTGAAAGGGTACACCATATAGCTTTGCGTATTTCACTCTAAATTCGTACCAAGAGTTTGATGATTGCATTACTTCAATAGCTTCGGCAATAAATTCTTGCAACTGGGTCTTACCAGCCGGTGTTAACCATTGAAAATGTTTATAAAGTCTAATGCCGAGGCCCATATATGGATTTAGTTGTTCAAGCACCGGTAGTACTTCTTTGGGAAACCGGCCGTATATAATTTGCTTTGTCCACCTACCAACAATCGGCGGCTTTTCATGCTTTTTTTCTTTTGGACGATTCCAGTTATTTAACCGGTCTATCTCTGAATAAAAGAGAGGTGGAAATGTAGGTATATATTCTTGTTCGCACTTTGCTACAATGTCTTTAATTTGACGTATTGTGACTTGGCGACCTCCAAGGAGTTCAATTATTTCATTCTCCCTATCAAGGTTTTTGTCAGAGTATTTTTGCTGAACCTTTTTTTCAGGGCCTTGTAAAAGTAAATCAATTAACTGCTGCTTTCCCTGCTCCGCAATTTGTCGTTTTTCTGCTAATTTTATTGAAAGTTGCTTTTCGTTTTTATTGTCCTTCATAATTGCTAATTATAGATTTCTAATTTTTTACTTTTTACAATTTCATTAATCGGCGTTGGATTGCTCCAGGGATTTTCTAAATGCGATAAACACTTAGACATTTCGGGGGGGTCATTTTTTCTTGCTCTTGCCCAAGGCATCCTATTCGTTTTGCTGCTATCAAAAGCATTAAACACATAAATGATGCTTGGATGTACATGATTGTTTTTTGCAAATTCACTGACAAAATATGGATTGTTTAAATTATGCCTTATTTGATTCATTTTCTCCTGTGGAAACAAATACTCCCGCGCAAATTGATTAGCTTCATTTTCCTTTTCTTGTACTAACAGCTCATTATCTTCGTCATCAGTCAGATGATACGTATTCATCCGTATTTCTTCCCAATCAAAGAGCACATGAAAAAGTTCATGAATTAACGCAAACCATAAAGTACCATAAAAGCCAACGTAATTTGTTAACACAATACAAGGCTTATCATTTATTGCAAATGTTGCCCCACGCAGATGTAACGCAGGCAAAGAAGATTGGTATATTATAGTGACACCTAATTTGAATAAGTCTTTTATAATTGTAAGCAAGCCAAATTCAACATTTGTTGAATGCCATCTTATATTTGGGAAGTAATCAATTAATGCCTTCCTGTTGTATTCATAAGGATTATTTATGTCCTCAAAGTAAGTCATTGCTGATTTAATCCATAAAGCACGTGTCAATTCGTTTTTAGGTTTAACCAAACCAGCACTGAATGCAGGTTTAATATCTGGCCTTTTATATTCATAAATGGATTTTAGTCCGAGAAAAGAAGTGATCTTTAAATCAATTTTTTCAAAATCTGTTATGGAATCAATAAACCCTGCTTTTTTTAAAGCAGCTAAATCAAAGTTTTCTTGTATGAACTTTATTTTTTCAGGCGGTACAATATTATCGGTATAATTTTTTTCTAAAGATTCAATATATAGTTTGATTACTTCCTCTTTTGGTAATTGAAGAAAATTTGCAATTTTAATGAGATTAGTAACATCAACGACTTTTTGCCTTCCCTCTAATATTCCCTTCAGTGTCCGATGTTGAATATTGAGTATTTCCAATACACTCGTTGAGGTGATTTTCAGCTCTAAAATTTTTTTATCAAACAGCTCCTTTAACCCTGGCTTTTCGGGTCTTAAAATGTCATTTAATAATGAATTAATATCTTGAAATTTGCTATTATTATCTGCCATAAACAAAAAAAATGTATTCTTACAATATAAAGAATAGGCCAAAGCTACTTACTTTTCTTCGCAATAAACAAAAAAAATGTAAGAATACAATAAAAATGTTTGGAATTTGTCTTCACAGGGGAAGCCGCCTTCCTCTTAGTTGGCGAACTTTTAGATCATCTGCTGTATCGGTGATTTCGCATTTCGGTTATCAGTATTTACATTATTGTGCAGCTGTAACAAATGAGAAATATTTTTCAAAAGATTTTAAGGCCAAAGTGTTATTGCTTTTTTTTTAAGCAGACTGCCAGGCAAATCAATTATCTGCTCCGATGTTGAATAAGTTAACGGAAAAATATAAAGGCAAAGCTGTAGAGATCGTTGGCGTCTTTCCTGTAGATTAAAGTAAACTTGATCGATATACGAAAACTCCCCTTTGCGATTTCTGATTTTGCACAAGGGGGATAGTTATAAAATTTATTATCGCGGTAAGTGAGATTTCCCGCTCATTTTATTTAATAATTCATTAGGAAAACCATGTTTTTCTAAGAACGCCTTAGACTTGTTAGCTTTTTTTACGAAATAAGGATCATTACCGTAATCACGTACATGATTAGGCTGATTTTTTACTTTCTTATTTTCGAGATTTTTCATACTGTAAAGATATAATTATTTACGGGAAACCAAAAATGCCTCATAATTCATCCCTTTTTCAAAAGGATGCCATCTACTACCAGAAAACCCATAGACTTTCAGTATTGGGTTTATCTCGTCAAAATTATTAGAAATCCCTATTTGATAAAGTCTTGTGCGTGAAGCAGTACTGCCCTGGGCATAAACCATCACATCCGGAAAGTGCTCAGTAAAAACAAGTACGATATGGGCGATGGTTGCTAATATTTTCTCCCTGTCCCCATTGTTAGATTTAGACAAATCATCAATACTCCCTGTTTCAGGGTTTACATCTCCAAAACCGAGGTTAAAGTAAGTGATCCCATTAGCGTTCTGTGGGCTAAAGCGAACCACTTTCTTGATCTTACCTTTTGGCCCATTGCTTTCAAATTCAAAGTCAAGAAAGCTTTTATTGGTCTCGAATGAATATCGATCTAAATTCATAAGGGAATGGTCATTAATTTGGAATAATCTTACTTTCCATCCACCTTCTTCAATAATTTTTGCAATAAAGTCATTTTCTCCTGTTCCGCAACGAGCAGCCTCTCGTACAACTTTTTAATTTCATCAATCGCTTCAATCCATCTATCAGCGTAGTTTATGGTACAGTGATTATTATTAGTGTTTATATGTGAAGCGCTTGCATTTGACCCTTCATAGTTATTCTGAATGTTGAATATGGCGGCTTCCTCATCAAAATTCTTTATGGCCTCTACAGGTACTTTCAATACATCGGCAATCTGTTGTAATAAAGGTTCTTCGATTACTTCTTTCTGTTCGAGTAGTGATATTTTACGTTGATTCCAGTCATCGCCCAATTCCAGGGCAAGCGCTTCCTGTTTTAAACGCAGCATTTCCCTGAACCGCTTTACGTTTCTGCCCTGATGTATTGTTTTCTCCATAAGATTTGATTTTTCTGCTTTTTTCAAAGGTAAATAAACCGTTTCGCTAAAATACCTCATTTACGCAATAATTTATCGCCTTTTAATTTAGGATAGCGACTTGCCCGGTTGGAGATTTAGGAAAAAAATGAACAGAATTGTAATTACAGCACGCATTGCAAAAGGGATTTCGGAAAATCAGGTTGCTGAAAAGTTAGGAATTACGGAATCAGTCTACAACGAGCTTGAACTCGAAATAACCGCCGTAACCCCGGCGATAGCAGAAAAACTGGAAACACTTTATGCTGTACCAGCCGAATATTTTATGGTAGGTGGTTTCAATAATATCAAAATAGGCATTGACGCAATGGAGCAGGCAAAAAAAATTATCGCCAACACCGATTTCCCAAGCAACTTATCCGTTCCCGCCCATACGCATATCTCTATGGTAAAAATGGGGCTGGACGCGCTGATAGCCAAACAGGAGCAGATACTACTATTAAAACAAAACCAGGAGTTGGAACGGGAAAATGACGCGTTACGCACGCTGTACAACAATGCGAAAGCAAATACGTAATCAAAAAGGCTCAATATGGAAAATAAACCTTTTAACATTCGCTCTGCCAGCGCCCCGTACATTATACAACTGGGCAACGATTATTACGGTTTAACACAAGAGGTGATCAACCAAAACGTGGATGCAAAAACCCGGCGCAGGAAGGACTGGCAGCATGTTAAACTGCTATTTCTATCCCTTGAAAATGGTATGTTACAGTTGACGGTAACCTCCCGGCAGGATAAAGAAAAATTTGATTTGACGATTAAAATAGAAAAGAACAAGCTGCATGTAGGCTGCTCCTGCGGCCAGCCGGTAGAAAAACTTTGCCGTCATGCCTATGCTGCATTGTCCCATGTTTCGTATAGCTATGTTGATTCCGGATTCTTTAAAAAATACCGGCCGGGAGGGCCGGTTGAGCTTGCTTTAAAACACCGAAAGCATTTCCGTATTCAGCAAACAGGTTATACAACGGAGATCAAACAAAAC
>DAOLFI010000835.1:0-2214 GCA_035326385.1 Niabella sp. | reverse complement strand
AGAAAATATGAGCTACTTCACTCCTGCCGAACTTCCTGGTAATAAATATTACATTTTCGGAAAACACGGCGCTAAAAACCTTGCATCTGAATATGATTTACCTTTCCTGGGCGAAATTCCCCTGGTGCAAAGCATCCGCGAAGGCGGAGATATAGGTATACCGGTAATGATGAGCGATGATGAAATAACAAAGCAGGCTTTTATGGAACTAGCTGACAAAGTTGCAAAGAGCACATAACCCGACCGCCCCTTTCAACAAAAAGAGGACAGAGGACGGATGACAGTTGACAGAAGGATGGTTGAAAAGTTTAAAAGTTGATAGGGTTTAGGCCATAGACTATGAACCAGTGTCCAGCAATATATGTACGATGTAAGGTGTACAATGTACGGTATGAAAGCGGGCAGCTAAAGGCCGAAGGCTAAAAGCAGAACGCTCTTTACTACGATTGAATATTGACATATTGAAAATTGATTATTGAATATTTTACGCATGTGTATAGAGTATCCGCACACTCAATATTCAATGTCCAACAATCCCCGCCTGTCCGGACGGGCAGGAATGCTCAATGAAAGCCCTGAAAGTGAAAGGCTGAAAGCAGAAGCCGGAAGGAACCTGTAACCTGCATCATGTACTATGTAAGGTGTACGATGTACGATATGAGGGCTAAAAGCTGAAAGCATAAGGCTTTTAGCTTTCGGAAAATAAAAATGAGCATTGATTTAAGTTGACAGGGGATTGACTCTTAAACAAGTATTCAGCAACCAGAAGCCTGTAACTTGTATCCAGTAACCAGCATCCGTTCGCGCATTACTCCCGACTTCCTGACTCCAACCAGCATCCGCCTACAACCCCAGCACTTCCTTCATTGTAAAAATCCCTTTTTTATCTTTTAAGAACTCCGCAGCTATTACTGCGCCTAAAGCAAAACCTTTGCGGTTATGAGCTGTATGAGTTATAGTTATATCGTCAATATCTGAAGTATAACTGATGGTATGCGTACCCGGAGCAGGATCTATACGCTTGCTCACTATAAGCAGCTCATCCTTCTGAGGCTGCACATCGTTTACCCATTTATTCAGTTCGGTATAGGTTTCCATCACGCCTTCGGCGAGAGTGATGGCGGTTCCGCTTGGGGCATCCCTTTTTTGCGTGTGGTGAATTTCTTCCATCTCCACCTTATATTCTTTATGCGGGTGCATCAATGCCGCCAGCTTTTTATTCAGCTCAAAAAAAAGATTAACCCCTACACTAAAATTACTGGCATAGATAAAGGCACCGTTTTTATTGGCGCACAACTGCTTTACTGTCTCCATTTTCTCCAGCCACCCCGTGGAGCCGCTTACTGCGGGAATACCTGACTCAAGCAGCTTTACAATATTATCGTAAGCAGTATGAGGGCCCGTGAATTCGATGGCCACATCTGCCTGGGCAAGATGTTCCTTATTTAATTCGTTCTGGTTATGCTCATCTATTTTTAAAACCACTTCATGACCTCTTTCCAGGGCTATTGCTTCAATAGCTTTTCCCATTTTACCATAACCTACCAGCGCAATCTTCATTTATATTTATCAATTTTTAATTATTAATTATCTATTTAATCCTCACTATAAAACTCATTCCCGCTGTACGCGCCATTTCACTGTAACCCGGCTGTATTTTAAAAGCCAGATCAGGAGATATATCAAAGCTGCTTAAATGCGCGTCTACCGTTGCTTCAACCACGTTTAAGGCCCATGCTATAACAAAATAAATAGCAGCATAATCCCTGTATTTCCGGTAATAGTCTCTTTCCGTACGCAAATACTCCGGCTGAACTCCATAGCTGCCCTCAAAATAAACACGTCTCAAATCGGCATGTACTTTTTTATAGGCATCGCTGCCGATAGAATCCCTTCCATCCTTTATGGCCTGCGCAATTACATAGGCATACTGCATGCGCTTATACCAAACAACATTATCAACCAGATACAGGCCTGTACCCCCTATAGCAGCATACACAAAAGGCAGCTTCCAGGCCTTCTTATTATATACCTGGCCCCAGCCCGGCAAAATGGCCGAGCGGATAGCTGCTTTGCGCGGAATACGGGCTTTGGGATCTGCTAATTTAGCGCTGTCTGTTTCCTCAAAAGCCGGGTTTTTAATAGTAGGCTTTTCCAGCGTATCTTTAGCTGCCATCAGCTGCCGTGCAACTGCCGTATCCAGCGTTTGTGCCT
>DAOLFI010000834.1:0-2216 GCA_035326385.1 Niabella sp. | reverse complement strand
ACGAATGGGCGATAGAGTTTGTATTTGAAGAATATCGCTTTTTCGACCTGAAGCGATGGAAACTGGGCGATGTATTTAAAGGGCCGGTGTACGATGTAAAGGTTAAAAAATTCAATAATAATAACTACGCCTATACCAAATACAAATATGAAGACCGGCCATTTTATGATTGGTACTATTTGCATCCATTTCCACCATCTGAAGTAAATCTTGGCTATGGACTGATTCAAAATCCCGGATGGTAAAACCAAACAAATCGTCTTATGAATAAGAAATGTATATACCAGCTTTTGATATTCCTGTGTGCTGCAGGTATGGGAACTTCTGTACAGGCACAGGATTCGGCGTACCGTGCAAGCGATTCGTTACCTGCTGCAAGTTATATAAATGTGGCCTATGGCAAAGTGGCAAAAGATAAAATAATGTACACTGCCAGTCAGATAGGTAATAGAGACATAATCAACAATTCAGTATACAGCACAGGTAACAGCCTGTACGGAAAAATACCCGGCTTATTTGTGATACAGAGAACAGGGGAGCCGGGCAATGACGCTCCCAACCTTTACCTGAGAGGTATCAGCACTACCAGGGTAAACGCACCATTGGTTATAGTGGACGGTATTGAAAGAGACCTGAACCATGTACCGGTTGAAGATATTGAAGCAATAACGGCGCTGAAAGATGCGGCCTCATCGGCTATATATGGCATCAGAGGCGCCAATGGCGTAATAGTGGTCACTACTAAGAGAGGTGCGGAAGGAAAATTGTCCCTGAATGCAAATGTGGAGCAGGGATTTTTATCTCCCGTTCGCACTCCACGTTTTGTGAGTTCGGCTGCTTATGCAAAATTGTACAACCAGGCATTGGTAAATGACGGGATGCAGCCCGTATATACCCAGGAGCAGATCGCCGGGTACGAAAAAGGGAGCTCCTACAATTACCCCGATGTTAATTGGCAACGGGAGCTTACCAAAGATTACGCCAATGCTACAAGAGCCAATATTAATATTTCAGGTGGAGAAAAAGTAGCCCGCTACTTTGTTTCCCTTGGTTATTTCCGCCAGGGAGGTATTTATAAAAATACAGATAACAACGAAGGATACTCTACTAATATTAACCTGAATAATTTTTCATTCCGCTCTAACCTTGACCTGAATGTGAATAAGAACTGGAAGGTTGGGTTGGATATTGCCGGACGTATCTATGAAAAAAATGAACCTTATAACAGTACTGCAAATATCTGGGATGTAATGTACAAATACCCATCGCATCTTTTTCCTGTGTATGTACAGGACAATATTTACGGGGGAACAGCCTATTACTATAACAACCCCCTGGGATATGTGAATGGCCGCGGATACCGGCAAACAAATAACCGCGTTATACAGTCAACCCTGTTTACCAGGTATAATTTTAGTGATGTGATTGATGGCTTATCAGCCGGTTTAAAATATTCAGCAGACAATTTTTATTCCAACGAAGAAGGCTACACTAAAAGTTTTGGTGTTATGGAGCCTTTCAGAACTACCGGAAACGGGCAGCCTGTATTAAGCTCGCTTATTGGTACAAATACAAATCTCACTTCTATTACCAATAGCGGCTATCCTACTAATGATGTGCAAAATAAAAGAAGCACATTTGAAGGCGATCTTCGCTATGCGCCTTATATTGGACAACAACAGAACCTTAATGCGCAAATTATCTATCACCAGGACCGGTTGATCATAGGCAGCGAAAGCCCCTATAATTTTCAATTTCTTTCCGGAAGAGTAAGCTACGATCTCAACAGGAAATACCTTGCAGAATTTGTTGCTTCATATAGCGGCACAGAGGCTTTCCCCAAAAATAAAAGGTATGGATTTTTCCCGGCAGGCTCATTGGGATGGCTTATCTCCGAAGAATCTTTTTTAAAGAGCAGTAAAGTATTCGATTTTTTAAAGTTACGTCTTTCGGCAGGTTCTGTAGGCAATGCTTCGGTGGGCGAGCGCTTTAGCAATATTCAGCAGTATGTTTCAGGCAGTGCTTATAATTTTGGTAATTCCAATGCTTCACAGCCGGGATTATCCTCTGGTATCCTGCCTAATCCAGGATTTACCTGGGAAACAGCTTTTAAATATGATGTGGGTATTGATGCCCGTTTATTCAAAGCCATAGATCTTACATTTACTTATTTCAACCAGGAACGAAAGGATATTCTTATTTCAGATGAAACGGTC
>DAOLFI010000833.1:0-2218 GCA_035326385.1 Niabella sp. | reverse complement strand
TTGTCCGCATACACATCTTTAAGCAGGGATTTGAAAAATAGTTTCATGAGAAAAGGGTTATAAACACTACTTTCTCCTGCACCAAAACCAGTTACTACTATGAAGGGAACCTGCGTGTTTGTTTCTTGCTGAACTTCTGTCAGAAGTTTTGCGAAGTCTGAAAACAGCGTTGTTCGTTTTATACTTTTCCCTGTTCCCAATGTTACTATTACAGCATCTGCATTTTCAATAGATCTTTTCAAGCCGGTTTTATTCGTTGCACTTCCTTTGATCTGTAACAGCTTTGTATTAACCGGCAAATTGATCTCCGACCTTGAGAGTGTGGTTACTATATGATTTCGCTGCAAAGCTCTTTTTACGGTCTCCAATCCAACACCTGCCGAAGCGCCTATAATTGTAATGTTCATTTTTTGGTTTAGTTACTTTTGGCAAATGTATAAATGTGGTATCTAAAATATACTACATTTGCAGAAAATACCGCTATCTTTTAGGATACTTACTGCAAAAGAAGTTAAATGAGGAATAAGCAAAAACAAATTCAGTTAAGAGATGTTCAGGACGTGCTTGATATTATTGGTGGCCGTTGGCGTGGGGCTGTCCTGGCAAGTCTTTGCGACAAAGAAAAAAGATTCAATGAACTCAAACGGGATTTAGGAAATATTACTCCCCGGACTTTAACCAAAGAGTTAAAATATCTTGAAATGAATAAACTGGTCAGCCGGGAAGTTGAGGCTTCAGGCGGTGCGTCTGTTTTGTATAGCCTTACCACACACGGCAAGTCCCTGAATCCTTTGATTGGTCAAATTGTTGCCTGGGGACAAAAGCATAGAAAAGTTGTTTTGGGTTAGTTGTTCATCTGTGAAAATCTGCTTACTCTGTGTCACCTGCGTTCCATTACACATTCTTAAAAACCTTCGGCGACATGCCTGTTTTCTTCCTGAAAAATCTTGCAAAATAATTCGGATAGTCGAAACCCAGGCTGTAAGATATTTCCGAAATGGAGAGTGAAGTGCTTTTCAGCTTATCCTTTGCCAACAGCAGCACAAAATCCTGGATATGCTCAATAGGAGATTGTCCCGTAAAATGCTTGACCAGGTCTCCGAAATAATTAGGCGACAGGTAAGCTTTCTGTGCAAAATATGCCACCGACGGCATTCCCGAAACTTCATCTCCCCTGCTGTAATAGTCTTTTATATTCCTGTAAAAATCATCTACCACCTGATGATATACAGCGCTTCTTGTGTCAAACTGGCGATCATAATAGATCTGCGTGTATGATAATATTAAAGAGATATAAGAAAGGATAACCTCTTTGGAATAATGCGGCCTTTGAAATTCATCGTAGGCCTTTTTGAACAGGTCCCACAATAAAACCTCCTCTTCTTTTGTGAGGTAAAGCGCCTCGTGATTGTTATAATGAACAAAATTATACACTTTGGCTACGCGGTGAACCAGTTTGGCATCAACCATAATGACATAGCCCGAATCGGGCTCATTCACGTCCCAGGCCATCGTATTCTGCGGGCAATCCACATACAAAAAGGAATTGGCCTGATCCTCAAATTTCTGATCAATAATCTGATCTTTTTCCAAAGGCGGCTTAATAGCCAACAGGTAAAAGTCAATATTTATCTGCCGGGATTTACGTAAAAAATCCTTTTCGTTTGCAAAGTTCACGATATGAAGGTCCTCATTCTTTAACGGGGAAAATTTCGCATACGCTACAAACTCCTTTATATTAAATATCTTTTTTACCATCTGCGCTGAATAATGTACAAAACTATACATTAAAAAAGTACAGGATGGATACTTTTTAAGGATAAAAGGATACATTTTACAGATTGAAGGCTGGAATTGTGCGACATGGATGTTCCTGCTTACAGTTACAATTTATTAATGAGAAGAGTAGGCCCCAACTGTTACCTGTTACCGGAGCAGGCGATACAGAAGATGGTGCATTGAGAAAAGCGGTACATTTCGGTCTTAAGTAATTATATACTTCCTCCTATAAAAAAAAAGTGAAAACACTACATTATTGCCGGACAAAGCAATATCTATTAGGACTCGGCGCCGGCTTCGCATTATTGCAAAATGGCACCTGGATAGATTGGGGAGCCACTGTAATAACCACAGGCTTTATACATGGAATCTTATAAGCCTGTAACCATCGCAACGCTAAAGAAAACCAATAAATAAATAAATAGTCATCTTGTCTTTA
>DAOLFI010000832.1:0-2223 GCA_035326385.1 Niabella sp. | reverse complement strand
GCTTTCAGCGTACCATAGCATTTCGTCAACCCCTTCAGTTGTATGATAGGATCCATCATCTGTAAATCGTTATGTTTTTAATCCCGCCAAAGGCGGAAAGAAAATCAATATTTTATCTTCTGCCGTATTTACGAATAAGATAATATACAAGCGCAATGGACAGCAGTATGACCAGGATACCTATCCAGCCCGAAAGCAGTGATGTTTTTACAACCATGCGGAACGCTGCCTGTGCATTGGCGTTGGCATTTTTTACATTAAAGGTAGTGGCATAGTCGCCTGCAATAGTTTTATCGGGCACATTCAACGTAGCCGTTACATCTAATGTTTTACCAGGCTCCAGTTGTTTGATCTTTGAAGGTTCAAAAGTAGCTTCCCATTTGGAAGGCGCCTGCGCCGAAAGCTCCAGGTCGTTTAAAGGAAGGGTTCCGGAATTTTTTACTACAAAACGGATCTCTTTGCGGCTGCCAGACGTAACCTCATCACTTAACCGCCCTGTAGGCGTGGTCAGCTCTACGCTGTAAGAACCTTTTACTACCGCTTCCAGGTCCAGCAACAGCGTATCGGCACTGGATACAGCCTTTACAGGTATCTTATACTTATCAGGTTTTGCCGCTGCCGTTGCATTAATTTCAATAGAAATATCCTGGGTTTTACCTCCCTCAAGGTTGAGAGAAGTTACCTGGCTTCCATCTACCCTGTAAGTAATAAGCCAGCCAATAGGCAGATCAGCCTTCAATTCATAAACCCGCGATTCGGCAGCCCCGTTATGCAAAGATGTATTGTAGCGAAATGTTTCATTGGCTGCGGCCTCAATATTCATCAGTTTGGTTGTAAAAGATGATTTTCCATCCACTCCGGAGGCCGGCTGCTGGGCCAGGGCAGGTCCTGACAATAAAAATACGGGGAAAGAAATAACAGCAAATAAAGACAGGCGCCATATGCGCAAACGGGTAAATAAGGATCCTCTTAACATAATCTAATAACTAAAATTTATAAATAATAGCTTCAAAAAATGTCTGTTCAAATATGATTACCAGTAAATTTTGTAAAATGGCACGCTAAATTATAAAACAGAAAGAATATTCTGATGGATTTTTAAAAAATTTTAACACAATTGAAATTGTCTCTGTGTTTCACTACGTCAGCCAATAAAAACTGACCGTTATATCCCATAATGCTTCATCCATGTGTACATCCAAGATGCTGCTTTTTTGTTTAACCATTATACTACCAGATCTTTATACAGCACAAACTGCAGGGCTATAATACTGCTGTATCACGCCAGAGAAAAAGAAGAGAAATTCATCTCCAGTAAACGCTGATGTATGGTTGCCCCTATATGAGCAGCATCTAAAGCAAGCACCTGCTGAAATGCTTTTCCCGCTTCTTCTATTTCTCCTTTACCCATTCTGCCCAATCCCATCAGGTAATAACAATGGACTTTATTACGCATGTTCAGATCATCATCAAAGATCATAAGGTCGGGTAACGATACCGCAAAAAAATCAATCTCTACGCAATCATTCAAATGCTGCTCACCATATTGCAGCAACTTGTTAAACCGCTCATTCGCTGCCGCTTCGTTGCCCAGCTTCAGAAATGCTAATCCCTGGTAAAATATTTTATCGGGTTGCTGGTCATTGTAATAAATGGCCGGTGCAGGTTCGCTTAGCCCCACAGTAGCCTGCTGCCAGTACTTACATGCAACATCTGTATTTCCTTTTGCCTCTTCAACACACCCCAGCCAATAATAAATATCGTTTTCCTGCGCTCCATACAATTTGCCCTCCCCGATATTCAAAGGGTACACGGTTGCTGCCCGTAATCTTTGCTCCGCTTCTTCCAGGTTCCCATTCTTCAGCTGTATTTTGGCCAGCTCTACCTGCAGCAATATATGCTGACCGGAAGTCTTCCCTTCCCCTCCTTCCCAGGGATGAAAGTTACGCTGCTGCAGAAGACGGTTGGCCGTTTCCCACTCACCCGACAGGGAGTGCAGGATAACGTACTCTATATAAAGATCATCGCGTTCATCTACCAGGGCTTCGTAATTTTTTAAAAACTGAAGGCGGTTTTCAACAGCTACATTCAGTTTCTTTTTCAACTGGTCTAATTCCAGCAAAACCCTTGAATCGCTGGTATCTGCAAAGAAGGCCTCTTCCAATAGCTGTAATGCTTCCTGCTGCCGGTTGAATTTATTATACCAGGCTATTGCCAGGTTTC
>DAOLFI010000040.1:0-11147 GCA_035326385.1 Niabella sp. | reverse complement strand
GTAGTAGCTTCCAAACTGGCTAAAGAGGGCAAACAGGCCCAGGCCATATCTATGATGTTTGCAGGCCTTACTGTTGCCAATCTGGCTATGGTTCCTTTGGTTACTTACCTGGGGCATGCGTATAGCTGGAGGGTGGCTTTTATAATAGTGGGCATCATTGGTCTCATCACTATCCTTTTTCTTAAAATATGGCTGCCTTCTATTTCTTTTGACGGGCAAAGCAGTATAAAAGAAGAGCTCCGGTTTTTTAAAACCAGGAAAGCCTGGCATATTTTAATCATTACTGCTGTGGGGTTTGGAGGACTGTTTGCGTGGTTCAGCTACATCTCCCCGCTTATGACGCACGTATCAGGCTTTTCCATCAAATCTGTTTCTTATATCATGCTGGTAGCGGGGGCCGGTATGGTGGCCGGTAATTTAATAGGAGGTATTATGGCCGATAAAATGGCGCCAGAAAAAGCCAGTGCCATTCTCCTGCTATCCCTGATGGTAGCCTTAACAGGTGTGTTCCTGTTCTCAGGTAATCCTGTTGTTTCTATATCACTCACTTTTATTTGCGGAGCATTGTCAATGGCTGTAGGCTCACCTATCAATATATTAATGATACGGTCAGCAGAAAAATCGGCAATGATGGGCGCTGCCTTTATGCAGGCGGCATTTAATATGGCTAATTCCATAGGCGCTTATTTTGGCGGCTTACCTATTGCATTTGGCCTGGGCTATAACTATCCCTCTTTTGTTGGCGCTATCATGGCTTTTATCGGACTTTTGCTCACCGTCAGCTTCATGACGAGGTACAGCAATGCCAAAAACGAATCGCAGTTAGCGATGAATTAGTCTTTGATATTACTGATTATCAGCTGCCGGATCTCTTCCATTTCTTCACCGGTATATTTCAATTTAGGCTGTACAAAATTAAGATCGTTCGCATCATTTATAGGGATGAGGTGCACATGGGCATGCGGTACTTCAATGCCTACCACACTAACGCCACAGCGGTTACAGTCAAAAGATCTTTCAATAGCTTTGGCAATGGGTTTAGCAAAAACCAGTAATTCAGACAGATAATTATCAGGCACATCAAACAGGTTATCCACTTCCGTTTTAGGGACTACCAATACATGCCCCCTGCGCAATGGCATGATATCCAGGAAAGCTAGAAACTTATCGTTCTCTGCTATCTTATACGATGGGATATCCCCGGCAATAATTTTTGAAAATATGGTCATTGTATATATTATTTGTGCAATGAAATTACAATAAAAAAAACCGGCCTCAGCCGGTTTCACTATTAAAAAAATTGTATCAGATGCTGATTTCTTCAACCCTGAACTGGATGAGACCGGCGGGGGCCTGCACATCAGCTACCTCTCCAGGTTCTTTACCCAGAATACCTTTACCTATAGGCGAGCTTACTGATATTTTACCTGCTTTCAGATCTGCTTCCTGCTCACTTACTAATTGATAAGTAACCTCTTTTTTAGTTTTAAGATTGGTAAGCTTTACCTTGGTTAAAATAGAAACTTTGCTGGTGTCTATAGTGCTCTCATCCACTATACGGGCATTTGCCAATGCTCCTTCCAAAGCTGCAATTTTGGCCTCAAGGAGGCCCTGCGCCTCTTTGGCCGCATCGTATTCTGCATTTTCCTTTAAATCTCCTTTTTCACGCGCTTCGGCAATGGCTTTACTGGCAGCAGGACGTTCAACACCCTTCATGTGCTGTAACTCTTCCTTCATTTGTTCCAGCGTCTCTTTCGTTACATACTGAATACCGCTCATAACTGGTCTTTTTATATTAAACAAAAAAAATAACAACGCCCTGGAATGCTACCCAGAGCGTTGCTATTAACTATTACAAATATAATGAAAATTCCGGCCTAAACAAGTAAGGAATTGTTAAAGAAAACTTACATAAATCCCAGTTTTTCAAGTATTACGGTTGCCATTTTCAGGAAGGCTTCATGACTGTACCCTGCAATATGCGGCGTTACAATTACATTTTCGAAAGAAAGGAGCTCATCCAATTGTCTTTTTTCCTCTTCAGTATAAGAATCGAGCTTTTCATTTTCCAGCACATCAAGACAGGCTCCGCTGATCAGCCCTTTATTCAGGCCACTGATCAGATCGGCAGTATGAATCACTTTACCCCTGCAGGCGCTCATTATAACCGGCTTTTTTTCTAATTGTTCCAAAAAGGCTGTGTTCAGCATGTGATGGGTTTCACCGGTGAGTGGTACACAAAAAGTAATTACATCAGCGCTCTTCCATATATCCTCAAGTGTAGCTTCTTTAATAAATCCTTTTCCAAAACCGGTTTTATATTTATCATGCGCCAGAACAGTTACTTCAAACGGTTCTAACAGCTTTGCAAAAGAGCTCCCGGTATTACCAAAACCAATAATACCTACTGTTTTCCCTTTGAGCTCCGTTCCCCTGTTCTCATTGCGCAGCCATATACCCTGCTTTACCTGTGGTATGGCAATGTTCATTTTGTTCAGCAGCATCAATAATAAGCCAAGCAAATGCTCTGCCACGGCATTACGGTTACCTTCCGGGCTGCTTACACATATAATACCTTTACTTTCTGCATAAGGAACATCTACCAGCTCCATACCACTGCCCAGTCTTCCTACCCATTCCAGCCCGGGCATGGCATCAATCAACTCCTTATCAACTTTTATACGGGTAGTAAGTACCAGGCCCCTTACATCGTTACCCAGTGTTTTTAGTTCATCGTAACTTATTTTGGGATTATATAAAACATCAAACCCTTTTCCGGTTAATACCTGTTGCAAAACAGGGTGGGCATTGCCCGTAATGATCACTTTTTTCATTTATAGAAATCCTTATTTCATTTTAAAAGTAAGCGCTGCAAAGTCTTTTACGGTCAGTTGCTCGGCCCTTTGATTAAAAAGGGGATCAGCCAGTACCTCTTCTTCAAATAATGACCTTACAGCATTTCGTAAGGTTTTCCGCCTCTGGTTAAAAGCTGTTTTTACCAGGTCAAAAAAATGCTTTTCACTCTTCATAGGCGCTACATCCTGCTTACGGTACATTTTAATAACGCCGCTTTTAACTTTAGGCGGAGGGGTAAAACAATTTTCATGCACATCAAACAAATACTTCACCTCATAAAAAGCCTGTATTAAAACACTGAGCACCCCGTACACTTTATTTCCCGGAGGCGCCGCTACACGCTGGGCTACCTCCTTTTGAAACATGCCTACAACCACCGGCACCTGGTCTTTCCATTCTAATATCTTAAAAAGAATCTGGGTGGAGATATTATAGGGAAAATTTCCCGCAACGGTAAAAGTGCCCTCAAAAGGCGGATCAGCTTCCAAAAAGCTTTGATGAATGATTTTCGCTCGCAATTCAGGATAAGTCTCCGACAGGTACAACACTTTCTCATCATCAACCTCAATGGCCTTAAAGCTGATATGCGGAATGTCTTTTAAATATTTGGTAAGCGCACCTCCGCCAGGACCCACTTCCAGTAGCTGAGATAAAGTATCTGGGTCCAAAGCCGCCACAATCTTCCGGCAAATATTCTCATCTTTAAGAAAATGCTGCCCCAAAGATTTTTTTAGCACGTACATAGCGCAAAGATAACTGTATGAACCTGCCTAAAAAATAATGCTTATTTTTACAAATACGTTTTTTATATGAATACAAATAAACCGGTAATTGGAATTTCCTGCGGAGATGTTAATGGAATTGGCATTGAGCTGATCGTAAAAACTTTTTCTGATACAAGGATCTCCGAAATATGCACTCCTGTTATTTTTGCCAATAACAAGGTGATTAATTTTTACCGTAAATCTGTTGGAGATGCCAATTTTACTTTTAATATTTTAAAAGACTTTTCACGGATCAGCACCAGGCAGGTAAATATTTTTAACTGCTGGGAGGAGGATGTTACTATCACCCCGGGCACTTTAAATGAAACAGGAGGCAAGTATGCTGTTATTTCTTTACAGGCCGCTGTTAAGGCATTGCAGGAAGGACATATTGGGGGATTGATCACTGCACCCATCCACAAAAGCAACGTGCAGGGCGCAGTGTTCTCTTATACAGGTCATACCCCTTATTTAAGAGATGCTTTTGATGCTACGGACGTGGTAATGATGATGTGTGCCCAAAATATGCGTGTAGCATTGGTTACCGAACATTTGCCCATTAAGGATGTAGCCAGCCAGTTAAGTGTGCCAGGCATCTTAAGCAAGTTAAACCTGGTGCATGCTTCGCTCCAAACAGATTTTGGCATAAGTAAACCCCGCATAGCTGTATTAGGTCTTAATCCGCACGCAGGGGACGAAGGACTGATAGGAACTGAAGAACAAACCATCATTCAGCCAGCCATTAAAGAAGCTAAAAACCGCAATATGCTTGTTTTCGGGCCTTACAGTTCCGATGCTTTCTTTGCACGCGGGCATCACGAAAAGTTTGATGCGGTATTAGCTATGTATCATGACCAGGGGCTAATCCCTTTTAAATCGCTTGCTGTTGGCGAGGGTATCAATTATACGGCCGGTTTAAAGGTAGTGCGCACTTCACCCGATCATGGTGTGGCATTTGATATTGCAGGTAAAGGAACGGCCTCCCATTTTTCGTTTTTAGAAGCTGTTTACGGCTGTATCGATATTATCAGGCATAGAGAAGAATATAACAGCCAGCGCCTTAATCCAATCAAAAAAGTGATGCCAGAGGTTACCGCTAAATTAGTGGATGAAAAAATAGAGGAATAAGGCTTCGCACTTTTCCTTTAAATATCTTTACAGGGGAATAATTTAATGTACCGGGACAGACAATTCACCTGCTTTTTCCATGTTTACCTCATGCAGCACGCTCAACACTGCCGGGGTAACAGAAGCCATTAAAAAATGAACCGTACTGTTTCTTACATTGGTTTTCCGGGAAATTTCGTCTACTGTGTGCACCAGGCTCACACCAAATATTTCAGAGTTAATGCCCCGTCCTTTTTCTATAATGTTTAAGTCGGTGCCAAAAACTGATGCAAAGTTCAAAAAAGAGCATTCTTTTCCTATCCTGGAAAATTCATCAGCTTTTTTATGGGAGGAAGCCTGAGTATGCAGGGCCAAAACAGTTGCTTCAGTAATTAAATCAATCACCGCTTTTATATAGGCCGGAGGTTCTTTAAAATAAATGCTGGCATATGATATAAGATCATTTTCTCTATTCAACTGTAATATAACACGGTTTTTGAAGTCCATAACCAACGGAGATAAATGATATAAATTCGGTTGATAAAGAAAGAGGGGCTAACGTATGACCTGGAAAGATCCCGCTGCCCACTCTAAGCCCTCTAAACCGTTGTAAAAGTATTGTGCTGTAAGGTATTATTGAACCAATATTCGATGAATTGGCTGTTTTATAAGATGAATTACCGTTTTTTTTAGATAAGGGCTTTTTACAGGTCCTCAATATCTGGTAAAACAGCCCAATAAAAGATCACTACTCTTCTGCGTTCATCATTGTAAGTGTAATCAGTTATATTTTTAAATGGCAGCGCCTGCCCACGGCCGTAGCTGATATAGCCAATATTCAGCCGGTCATAGCTGTCAAATTTTGCGGCATTATCCTGAATAATAACTTTCAGGACCCGCAGCAGTTCACTTGCGCGAAGGTCGGACAGGGCCTGGTTCAGCTCCGCATTAGTAGGGTTACTAACTCCCAGGTGTTTTTTCAGTTCTGCATACAGGTCAGAGCTGGGATTTACAGGAAGGCCATCGGCATAGCCAACAATTACAAGATGTGCAGTGCGCTTAACATCGGCATAGCGGTTAGACAGTGCAGCCATCGAGTCTATTGCAGGCATAAAGGCGTTGCTTACCATACTAAAGCCAGATGGTGCAATTTTATATATCCCGGGTTCAAAAAAGGCACCCATACCATATTTGTAAAAAGCATTTACCTTTACCGCTTCGCTTAGCAATCCGTAAATATTGTCCCGAGTTTTATTTTTCAGCCGGAAGGAATCCAGCTCATCAACATGCTGCTTTACCCTGGCTTTATAATTGTTTTTTGCAAAATTTGAGCGTTTCTTGAGGAAAAACTCTACAGCAGCTACTGTTCTCTGATTCTTTTCGAGATCTTTTCGTAAACTGGAAATAACATTCGTAAAAGTAGCGTTGATCAAACTGTCAACAGTTTGGTTATCAGCTTTCTCTTTTACACTCCCCTGCAGCTTGCTAAGCGCAGCGGAGTCTTCATTTATAAAACTTTTGACTTCCTGTAGCTTTTGACTGGTGGAGGCCATTCTCTTTTGCGTGCCGCATGAAGCGACTAAAACTCCTAATAGTAGGCTGATATATAAACATTTCCTGTCCATATATTATTGGGGTAGCGGTTTGATCTTAAATCCGCTGGCAGGATCCGGTGCTGAGGATATTTTTTTTATTTTATTTTTTAAGATCCTGGAATAAACAAGCTTCCGCTCCGGGGCTGTGTTTACCGAAGAGTCTTTTCCCTCCCCTTCCCTTTTCAGCGTAATATTGATTAAATTAACGTTTTCTCCTATCTGCAGGTCCTGGGAGGATAGTAACAACTGATCTGCAAAAATGGTCTCGGGCTTTGATAGCAGGCTCACGGATCCGGTACTGTCTGTAACGGGGGCATTCCAGTTATACAGCATTACAAGCAATAAAAATATTGCTCCTATCCACAATACAATTAAAGAGGATGACGCCTCTTTTGCATATAGCGCTTTATCCTTCAATCTCATAGTGTAAAGTGCTGTTTATTAATCCATCCATTTCTTCAATAAACCTTATAGCTTCATCTGTTGGTATTTCGTTATCATTTACAAGGGTGTGCCCCTTTTCCATCAATATTTTATATACCTGGTGATCAGGGCCTAAAGAGGAGAAGGTGGATTTCATCCTGTGCAGGATGCGCTTTACCCCATCCTTATCCTGTTGCATAGAAGCAGCAAGTAAATCATTTTTATCTTTATGCCATTGCAGGTTCATTTCCTGAAGTATTTCGCTTAATACCTCGGAATCATCGCCCACAATTTCCCGTAAAAAATCCAGGCTGCGGCCATTTAAACTGTTGCTGATGTTCACTGCTTTGTTTTCTGTATGATTAAGGATAGACGTTATTTTCTGTATTAATAGTTGCTCATCTACCGGCTTTGCCATATAATCAGTAAAACCTGATTCTAAACACTTTCTTACGTCGCTTTCAGATACATAAGCCGTCATAGCAATGACCGGCGTTTTTAAATACAGCTCGTTCCGCAGTATAGATATAGCGGTATAGCCGTCCATCACCGGCATTTGTATATCCATAAAAACAAGGTCGAAAGACTCTTTTCTTAAAACAGCAACAGCTTCCTTCCCATTATCAATAATCCGGGGCTGTAAATTATGTTTGCCGAAAATATGCTTCAATAATACCTGGTTGGCTTTATTATCTTCTACCACCAGTACTTTATAGTTTTTGAATGAGAAACTGGCAGCTGCTGTCTTTTCCGGCTCCGGTTCAATAACATCTGACCTTTCAAGAATACAGGTGAAGTTAAATTCAGAGCCTTCATTAACATGGCTGTAGACAGATATGGAACCACCCATTCTTTCTACCAGGTTTTTCACTATGGTTAATCCCAGTCCTGTACCGCCATGTTGCCTCAGTGCGCCATGTTCCAGTTGCTCAAACCTTTCAAAAATAGTTTCTATTTTATCTTTAGGAATGCCTATACCATTATCTTTAACAGTAAAGCTCAGTTTATAATACTTTGTATCCTCATCTATCCATATAATGCCTGCACTGACTTCTATACCTCCTTCAGTTGTAAATTTTATAGCGTTGCTTATCAGGTTTACAAAAATCTGCTGCAACCTGTCCGGGTCTCCAATCACATACTCCGGAACCCGTTCGTTAATACTATACTTATAAAAAAGCCCTTTATCCTGAACAGAAGCAGAAAACATTTTCTGCAAGTTGCTTAACAGGTTATACAAATTAAAAGGCCGGTGAGCAATGGTAAGCTTTCCTGCTTCAATTTTAGAAATATCCAAAACGTCGTTAACAATATACAGCAGGTTATAACCGCTGGATTTTATGATCTCTACATATTCTTTTTGCTGATCATTCAGCGCTGTTTTATCCAGCAGGTTTCCAAACCCTATCAATGCGTTTAAGGGGGTCCTAAGCTCATGGCTCATATTAGCCAGGAATTCTTCCTTGGCATTTTTACTTTTAAGTGCTGCCAGCTCCGCTTCTTTCAACTCCTCTATCAGCTTTAGCTGCTGCGATTGCCGGCGTATGATTATTGTGGCTAACGTAAGAATAGCAATGATAGAAAATAAAGCCAGTACCCTGTTCAATAATGACAGTTTGCCTGCCTGTTCAGAATTTTTATATAAGGCCTGCTGAAGATTATTATTAAGGGCTTCCTGTAGCTTTAAGCAATTTTTATACACTTTATCCCCGGGGCCTAACATGCGCAGAGAATCTCTGAAATGTGCTAATTGCACGTTATTGGCATTTCGTACAGCCGCAATGATCTGTTCAGATATATATACCTGTGTATCAACAATACTATTTATAGCTTCGGATGTGCTTCTGCCTTCCAGAATGGTGGCAGCGCTTAAGATGCTGGCATTATAACCTAATAAAAGTAAAGAATCATTAACAGAATGAAGCCTGGTTTCATTTAACGGCTCATTTTTTTTCAGTTTGCTTTCGAGGTCAAATGACAGGTTAACCAGCTCCTGGATCTTATTATTCAGTCGGAAGGCTTCTACGGCTTTACGGTTTCCTGTGGTTAAGGCAGTGGTGGATGTGGTGGTAAACACCTGGGTTACGACAATTAGTGCTACCAGCGTTAGCGCTAAAGTAACTATAAAAAAGAATGAGGCACCTTTTTTACTCATTTTTAAATTCATTAAAGCAACTGCAGGCTTTTCAGTAGGGCATCTTTATTGGATTCTGAAATAGGAATAGCCTGTCCATGCACATATACGATCCTGTCTTCGATATAGTCAATTTTATCCAAGGCTATGGTATAGCTTCTGTGTATGCGCATAAAGTTCTGGGAAGGCAGCTTATCTTCAATAGCTTTTAAACTGCCATGCACTACATAACTTTTCTGCGGAACATGAATTTTTATATAATCCCCCTTAGCCTCTATCCATAAAATATCACTCATCTTCACCTTCCTAATAACCTTATTATCCTTTACAAAAACAAAATCACTCGCCTCAACTTTTCCTATTTTCACATTTTCATTGCTCAGCAGTTCCTTAGCCCGCTCTACAGCGTGCAGTACCCTGGCCAATGTAAAAGGTTTAACTATATAATCCACCACATTCAGCTCAAACGCTTCAACCGCATATCCCTGCTTGCCTGTAGTAAAAATCGTTAACGGCCGCTTATGCAGCATCCTTAAAAGCTCCAGCCCTGAAAGGCCGGGCATTTCTATATCAAGGAAAAGGATATCAATATCATTACGTTCTATAAAAGTTTTTGCCTTCAGCGGATCGTCAAACTGTTCAATGATGGTAATACCATTGATCTTTTCCAGTATCTGTTGCAATAACATCCTGGATACTTTGTTGTCGTCTACAATCAGGCAATTTACAGGGCGCTCCATAATTAATATGGCTAATATACGTATTCCTAAAATAATAAGCCTTGCTCGGTGGAACAAGGCTTAAGAAATATCAGGTTAAATATTTACCGGAAATGCAGGATTACTGCTGCACCCCCGATTTTAAATGAAATCCGGCAAAGCTGGTATTTAAGCCTTTTTGTACTGGGGGATCAGGCCATTAGCCAGCTCTACCATTTGCTTAATACCTTCTTCGGGCAGGTTTCCTTTTTTGAACTCGGCCATTACCTCAGGTAATTTGTTATCCATTTCCATCAGGAAATGCTCTTCAAACTCTTTCACTTTATTCACAGGCACATCTTTTATTAAACCATTGGTACCCAAATAAATAATAGCTACCTGCTTTTCTACAGGGAATGGAGAGTACTGAGGTTGTTTCAGGATCTCCACGTTACGGGCACCTTTATCAATTACATTTTTAGTAGCTGCATCCAGGTCACCGCCAAATTTGGAAAACGCCTCCAGCTCACGGTAAAGCGCCTGGTCAAGCTTTAATGTACCGGCAACTTTTTTCATGGACTTGATCTGTGCATTACCACCCACACGGCTTACTGAGATACCTACGTTAATAGCCGGACGAATACCGGAAAGGAATAAGCTGGACTCAAGGAATATCTGCCCATCGGTAATTGAAATCACGTTAGTTGGGATATAAGCTGATACGTCACCTGCCTGGGTTTCAATAATAGGAAGTGCTGTTAAGGAACCGCCACCTTTTACCAGGTGTTTGATAGAATCGGGAAGATCGTTCATGTTTTTAACGATCTCATCGTTACTGATCACTTTTGCAGCTCTTTCCAGCAAACGGCTGTGCAGATAGAATACATCTCCGGGATAAGCCTCACGGCCCGGGGGACGACGTAATAAAAGAGATACTTCGCGGTAAGCTACTGCCTGTTTTGAAAGGTCATCGTAGATGATCAATGCAGGACGGCCGGTATCGCGGAAGAACTCACCTATTGCAGCACCGGCAAATGGTGCATAGAACTGCAACGGAGCAGGATCAGACGCAGAAGCCGCTACAATGGTAGTATATTCCATAGCGCCATTATCCTGTAAAGTTTTCATTACACCGGCAATAGTAGAGGCTTTCTGGCCAATTGCCACATAAATACAATATACAGGTTTACCTGCTGCAAAAAATTCTTTTTGATTGATAATGGTATCTACAGCAATGGCTGTTTTACCGGTTTGGCGGTCACCAATGATCAGCTCCCTTTGGCCACGGCCAATGGGGATCATGGCATCAATAGCTTTAATACCTGTTTGCAGGGGCTCTTTTACCGGTTCACGGAAAATTACACCTGGAGCTTTACGCTCTAAAGGCATTTCATACAGCTCTCCGGTAATAGGGCCTTTACCATCAATAGGATGGCCCAGTGTATTTACAACACGGCCTGTCATACCCTCACCTACTTTAATAGAAGCGACCTGGCCGGTGCGGCGAACTTTAGAACCCTCTTTTATTTCTTTACCTTCACCCATCAGTACCACACCTACGTTATCTTCT
>DAOLFI010000831.1:0-2228 GCA_035326385.1 Niabella sp. | reverse complement strand
CTGGTGAATGAAAATACCAAAGCGTTTTTTTAAAACCTGAGACGGGCTCATAGGGATGGCCATTTCAATATCTTCAATATCCCATTCCTGCCATGCACCTTTATACAACCATAACCAGCAGTCGTTGATCCATTCATCTCCCTCAGCTTTTATGCGTTGCAGTGCTTTCAGTACTGCATTAAAGCAAACGAGATGGGTTCCATGCGGGTCGGCAAAATCACCGGCGCAATATACCTGGTGTGGTTTTATTTCACGTAACAGTTCAACAGTGAGCTGTACATCGTCTTCTCCCAAAGGATTTTTTTCAATAGTACCTGTTTCATAAAAAGGCAGGTTTTGAAAATGTATATTTTTAGGATTAATACCCACATAGTTACAGGTAGCTTTGGCCTCACCTCTTCTTATTAAACCCTTGATAGCGCGAATAGTGGCTGTATCAACCTGTCCGGGCTTTTTATCGGCAATATATTTTTTGGCTTCGCTAAGGATCTGTACGGGTATTCCGGAATTGATATTGGCTATTTCGTTGAAGCCAACAGCGAAATCCAAAAACCGGGTTACAAATTCATCAGTTACTGCGATGTTGCCTGATGTCTGGTAACCCACATGAACATCATGTCCCTGGTCGTGCAGGCGCAGGAAAGTACCGCCCATGCTTATGATATCATCATCAGGGTGGGGGGAGAAGATAATTACACGTTTAGGATAAGGTTCAGATCTTTCGGGATGAGCAGGCATTACTGAATTAGGCTTACCTCCGGGCCAGCCGGTAATGCTATCACGAAGCATATAGTATACTTCAAGATTGATTTCATAAGCATCTCCTTTTTCTACCAGCAGATCACTTAAACCATTATCATTATAATCCTCGTTGGTAAGGCTTAAAACGGTTTTGCCAAGCTGAAGCGCCATGTTTACTACTGCTTTCCTAACCATTTTAGGTGTCCATTCGCACTCGCCTGTAAGCCAGGGAGATTTAAAACGGGTTAATTGTGCAGCTGCAGCTTCATCAATCACAAAACTTACATTGTCGTGATTTTGCAGGAACGATGCGGGAACTAATTCTGAGTCTTCATCTTCCACTGCTTTCTTCACTGCCATAGCTTTTGCCGGGCCCCATGCCATCAGTATGATCTGTTTAGATTTCATGATGGTACCAATACCCATAGTAATGGCCATACGCGGTACTTCAGATACCTTGGCAAACTCGTAGGCATTGGCCAGCCGGGTGCTATTGCTAAGGTTTACCAGCCTGGTTTTGGTATAGATGCCGGAACCTGGTTCGTTAAAACCGATATGCCCGTTATTTCCTATACCTAATATTTGCAGGTCAATGCCGCCGGCAACTTCTATTTGTTTTTCGTATTCGGTACAGGCAGCTTTAATATCCTCTTTTCCTATTTCTCCATCGGGAATATGAATGTTTTCCGGATTAATATCAACATGGCTGAATAAATGCGCATTCATAAAGCTGTTATAACTCTGTGGCGCCGTTTTACCTATGGGATAGTATTCATCAAGATTGAAAGTAATTACATTACTGAAGCTTAATCCTTCTTCCTTATGCATACGAACAAGTTCGGCATAAAGGGTTTTGGGACTGGAGCCTGTGGCCAAACCTAAAACGCAGGGCTGATTTTGAGCTTGCTTCTTACGAATGAGATCAGCAATGGTTTGGGCAATAGCCAATGACCCGGCTTTTACATCGGTGAAAATATCAACGCCTATTTTTTCCAGGCTGTCTAACTTACCAATAGTATCCTGTTTCTTGCTCATAAGTATATAAATTGATTTTTTAGTTTTTCTGTTTTAGTAATTCAGGGAACATTTTGTATGACTGTATTAGCTTTAGCACATATTTATTGTTTGCCATAGTAATTGATACCCCACAAATCGTATCGCTTTTTTTGTGTTTCCAGGCGCCTGCTGAAGTCATCCCAGTCTTTTTTATCCTGCGGCGACCATAAAGACTCACAAAGTGCTGCTACACGAGGGAAGATCATATACTCAACTTTTGAAGGGTTGGTAATATATTCGGTCCATAAATTGGCCTGGCCTCCCTGTATATATTGCTGATACTCTTTTCCAAGCTTTTCCGGCATTAATTTCCAGCCATATACTTTTTCAATATGCAGAAAGCCTCCCTCATTATTGGTAATTGTCAGTGAATCATCTTTTGCTACCTGCTGATGATCAAAATAAGCATAAGAGTTAGGGGTCATGATCAC
>DAOLFI010000039.1:0-11167 GCA_035326385.1 Niabella sp. | reverse complement strand
TGTTTAAGCTGAAAAGTGCGCTGTCAGTAACTGAAACTTTTTCCTGCTTAAAGGTGGTTTTTCTTTGCAGGTTAATGTTATAAGAGACGTTATGCTGTTCTTTTTTATGTTGATCGCTCCTTTCCCTTCCCGGATAACGCTGTCTCCGGTAAAGCTCCACGATATATGAGCTGCACTGGCTATATTGTTATGGAGCTTTTCCCTGCTGATGTGGTTTTTATTTTTAAGAAGATCTGCCGCGGTACGCGTGATCAATGTCTTATCCTCCACCGATGCGTTACCTAAAAGGATGGTAGAACCGTGTTTTATAAATTCCAGCCCAAGAGAATCTGATATAAATCTTGATGTGCCTGCAATATTTCTAAAATGGAGTGTTGAGATGTTTTTTTCAAAATGGATGTCATCTTTTATCTCCAGTACCGTGTACCATGCACTTAACGGCTGGTCAGCCACATGAAAAACAAATATATAGTCCGGTAGTTTTATCCAATCTTTCCAATCGGCTTCTTTCTTCTTCCGGAAAGGGCGTAAAACCCTTTTCCATTGTGAAGGCGTGGTGATGTATTGAGCAATAATTGTGTTCGTAAGCTTCTTTACATCCACTGAAATGATATGGTCTGCATTGTGCGCAACATTTTTTTCATTGTATGTTTTGTAAAAAAGAATGAAATAGCCGGCAATCACAACAACTGCCAGGAGTATCAAAAACCATTTCTTTTTTTTTATCAATGCCATTTTAGCCTGTAAGACATTTTATTTTAAAAATGTGTTGCCTGTGTTCTTTTTATCAGACTCCAGTATCCGGTTAATGTCTTCAATCATATCGAACAAAAATTCAAAACTGTTTTTATGATTGCCTTTAACGTCCATAATAGCAGTGCTGTGTATCATTCCGTCTTTGATGCGGCTTTCCGCCTGCAGGTTGCCAATGTTTTGCTGCAGATAGTCTTTGATCTTTTTATTGGTTTCCGTATTTATTTCCGGGCTTATCTGCGCCAATAGCTGATTGGTGTTGATCTTAAAGGCGTAGTTGTTTTTTGAAGCGAATTTCTTTAAGTGCCCGGGGATCTTTCTACCCGCATTTTGTAATGTAAGATGAACCATGTCCATAGAAGTAGTGACTACTACCCTGTCTTTTTTTACAACGAAATAGAGACTATTGAGAGGGTCCTTTTCTTTGTCAAAAACAAGCTCGTAGTACCCGTTCTTATAGCTGTAGTTGAACTTCTCTTCTTTTGCATATTTAACGGGGACGGCTACTATTTTTTGTAAAAAATCAGCTCTTTTCGTTTCAAGGGCGATGGTAAAGTCAGGTGATAATTCCTGCCGGATCTTTTTTACTTCCTTTGACTCGAAGTTGTCGTTATACTCATAAGTAGTATAGCTTACCTGCTTGGTTTTTAAACCGTGTAATACCATTACAAAATTACCCGGCATCAGCTCTGCAATAGCTTTTTCATCAATAGCAATTTCAAGGAGATCGATATAAATATCCGCCATTTCCGAATGACGCCCGAGAATATAACTATTGGACAAATAGCTTTTCAGTGTTTTATAGTAATACCTGCTTACCGCTTCAGTGTTGAACGATCCTGAGAGGAAGCCAATATTGTCCGGAGAGATATAGTTTAATAAAGCGCTTTTTTGTTTATTATTGAAAAGATTTTTTAATAGCCGGGCTGTTTGAGCATCGGCTCCAAAAAGTTTTTGCTCCACCCTGATCTTATCTTTATCAAAATACAGGTTAACGCCTGTGGTAATGCCCTGGCCTGCTGTTACAGCAGAGGCGCCATATCCTTTGTACATGCCAAAAAGACGCCTGGGAGCCATGGACCAGAAGCCGGAGAGGAGGTTGTCGTAATTAAGCCAGGCAGAAACAGGGGCTGAAGCATCCACGGTTTTCCTGTAAGAGAGATTACTTTCTATGGACGGTTGAGAGCTCCGGTTAAATACTATTGCTATCAGGCTGTCGGCTATTTGTTTTTGTTTCTGAATATTATATTCCTCCTGAATGGTATACCAGTTGGGTTCAGTAGGTGCCGGTGCATCTGCAATCACAATGTTCTCATCGTATGCAGGTGGTATTGCTGCTACTTCTGTTTCGGGGGTTTCTTCAGCAGGAACATTCAATATTGGAGTATTGCTTTTCTTCTTTGCGGGAGCATCTGCTTTCTTTGCTCCGTTTTTCGCATCGCTCATGGATACGGGGGGTGCTATGGAAATTTCGACCTCTTCGTTTGCTTCATCTGTGACATCCTCTTCCATTGAGTCCGGTATAGCCATTGCAGAGTCTATAGTAGTAACCTCTTCAACCGAGGGGTAATTGTAATAGGGCTGCTTATAATGGGTGTAAACAAGAACGGCCATTCCGGATGTCCAGCCCAGGTAAGTATTATCTGAGAGCGACATTATTTTGTACAGGCCTTTTGTTTCTATAGATGCCTCCTTGTTTTTTTCTTTTTTAACCAGGGTTAAAAAATCTGCTTCGTTCTGTAAGGGTACTATGGTTACAAAGCTGTTTGAGCTGTCTTCCGTTAAAGCGTATTGAAGCGTTTCTTTAGTAAAGTCAATACCCGTTTTTTCTATGGAGGATACACTATCAAATCCTAATTCAAAAAACAGCCTGTCTTTTATAAAGCTGTAAGAATTGATTTTTGAAACAGGAACGTTTTCTGTAAGCTTTGCTCCGTTATATTTAATGACCAATGTTGCATTAGCGGGCGCGATGGGCGTTTTATATTGGGCCATAGCGATAAACACTAAGCAGCAGCTAAGGATGGTAATGGTAGTTTTTTTCATGTATGTATATTAAACAGATTTATGACGCTTATTTTATTTTTTATTTAGCAAGTGAAATGGTATTGGCGATTGATTTTTTATTGGTGATAATATCTAAGACATTTGCATTTAGCATCACAGCCTTTTTGTCGGACGACAATTTGCTTCCCTTGTTGCTGGCTGATAGGATGGGCCTTTCAAATCTCACAATACCAGTATAAGTAGCCCCATTGAACACCTCTTTGTCGGCGCTGCTAAGTTTGTTATACTCAGCTTTTAAAGAAAAGTTGGCCAGCCGTGAAAAAATTTTAGCACCGGCCTGGTAAGCATAATTATCTTTAACATCTGACGGTTTTATCTTCTGTATGGCGGCTATTTTCCGGGCGGCCTGGTTCAGGCTTTCCATTTTGTCGAAAGAGCATTTTATGGTAGCGATATAGTTCTCCATATCTAAAGTGCTTGCAACATTGCTGATGCCTGTGCATGATTTCAACGAGGATTCTATTTCTTTTACTTTCTGTGTTATTTCTGCTTTTGTTGGCACTGGTCTGCCATTAACGGTTTTCATTTTAAGAATGGACGCGATCTTTGTTTTGCTTTTGCTCATGTTCACGGTAAACTGGAACATTCCTGCGCCATTATCTTTTAAGTCAACTTTCTCTACTATTTCAAAACACCCCGTCAGCAGCACCGCAACAGACAGCAAAGCGGCCACATATATAGATCTTATCATAAATTAAGGATTCTTCATTTCTAAACTGCAAAAATAAGTATCCTCTAATCAGAATAGCTGGTAATAAAAAACTATTCAGGTGTAGCTGTGTGAGGTGTCCTTGGCTGCCATCAGGCAGGCTGGTCTAACACGCTAATTGTATCGCCGGGCGATGAATAAAAGGGGATTTGTCCCTGTATCTCAGCTATTCAGGCTTATCAACGCTCATGTCAACATATACAATTTTGTACCGGTTGCTTTTTTTGCTACGGCCATATTTCCTGTTAAGAAGAAATCCGGCGCCACCGATGCCGGTAGCTATGGCTACATTACGGGCATTGCGGTCATCCAGCAGCGGTTTTGCTTTTTCCACAAAAAGGCCGTTAAAAAGGTTGAGAAAGGTATAGCCCAGTCCTCCAATAGTTGCATACCGCCCCAAAGTGCCCAGATAATGGTTCCTGTAGCTGCTTTTGGGCGTATATATGTATTTGATGTCTTTATAGTGAAGTTGCAAAATATAAGTGGTTACAGTGTCGTAGCTCACCGTTCCGAAAATATTGGTATAGGGTGCCGTTGTAAAGTATCTTAAATATATACTGTCGTTGGCTATTTTATGGATCAGTGCATCATAGCGCCTGCCATCGGTTGCCATGAAGGAAATATTTAATCCTGCATAATAACTTTTTACGGAAACGCCATTCGGCTTTTTAACGGAAATAAAATCCGGTACCTGAGCATAGGCCAGCAGGGTAAGGGTAAAAAAGAAGCAGATCAACAGCAGCCGTAACATTGCGCTAAAGGTAAAATATATATGTAATTAGGATAAATGAAATTTGTTAAAGCATTAAGAAATTTTACAGCTTCATTCTTTTTGCAAATTCAGGGTTGAGATAAGGTTTTAGCTCAGAAAAAGGTATCCAGATATTTATTTCACCACTGGCATAGGGCGCTATTTCGTAAGGCACATACACAAAGCCAAGTCCTGCCGGGCCAAAATAAAAATTGTTATTGGGAACCAGACGCTTTACAAATAGGCTTTGGTCAAGCGGCGCAGATAACGGTATATTATATTGTTCCCTGTAATATTTTTCTAAAAGTTCGGAAGCTTTCAGGGAGTCAATAGTTGCTATGTCCTGTAGCGACAAGTGTTTCTGGGTACCTGTATCAAAACAGTACATCGAAGTGCCGTGGTTACCATGAGCGCCGCCGGTATAGGCATAGTTAAAAAGACTAAGCGTTACATAGCCGTTCTGGTTGTAAATAATATTGCTCAGCGTCTGATATTCCCGGTTCAGGAAATAGTGAGGCGCTTTTTTATCAATGCCCACGATGCTGCTGTCTACATCGGCATTGTAGCCCTCAACCCTGTCTTTAACCAACGCCGCAGCGGTTTGCGGCAGCGAAAGCCCGTCAAATTTTTTATTACCATTTGTAATGATCTGCTTTAGCCGGCTGTTGAGCCAGGTAGCACCGGTATTGTCATCAGTTGCAGTAACTACTGTTACAGAAGACTTTAAGGTTGGTGTATCTGTTTTAAACTTTAAGTATTGGGCCGAATCCATGTAAGAGGCAGCATTAAAATGCAATGTAGGCTGACTGGCGCTTTCCTTCAATTCGAAAGGGTAGGTTATTTTCCCATCTCCACTGCTCCATATACCATTTACGCCGTCCTTATGAATGGCCATTGTTAGTGTTGGCGACTGTTCAGGTTGGCGGTTGCTTGCCTCAAAAAGGTAAATGCTATCACCAGGAGTTTTACTCCAGTCTTTATCTAGAAAAATGGTTTGTCCCTGGCCTGTGTAGTAGTAATTGGCATCCACTCCCTCATGAGTCTTTAAAAAATGCATTATTATGGGTTTGCCTGCAATGGAACCTTCCAGGGTTTTAAAAAAATAATCGTCAGAAAAACTTTGTGAAACCGGAATTTCAGGGATATTATCATTGTCTGCAGTTTTTTTGTCATTATTCTTGCAGGCTACAATGCATATAAGTAATAGGGACGCCAGAAAAATTCTGTTGTTCATAATGATAAGGGTTGTAAGGTGCTGTATAATACGGGTAATCAGCTTATTCCTATATAAAAATCCATGCCACAATATTAAAGGAGCTCACGATCTAAAAACCTGTAATATTTGCCTCGCCAAAAATAATAATAAATATACAAGAGAAAATTACAGGTGCCCCTTAATTTTAGCAATTGAAATGACTTTTTTGTTGACCAGATTTAGCATACATATCTTTAAGATCGCATTACAGTCGGCAGCAGCTGGTTTCTTGCCTTTCCGGCTGTCTTATCTTAGCCGGCTTTCAGCCTTATTATTTTCAGTGCTAATTTCAATAGCCAGCTATGCACAACTCCCGGGTACAGATACGGTACAGGCTCTTGATGAGGTAACAGTAAAGGCTTTTGGGCAACGTACCAATATGGCTACGGCCATTGTAGCAAAAACGGACTATTTGACATATTCTAATAAAATGTCGCTACTTACAGATATGAATACCATACCGGGGGTAAGAATGGAAGAGCGTTCACCGGGAAGCTACCGGATCAATATCCGGGGCAGCTCACTTCGCTCCCCGTTTGGGGTAAGAAATGTAAAAGTGTACTGGAACGATATTCCGCTTACGGACCCCGGAGGCAGCACTTATTTTAACCAGCTTGTATTTAATAATTTTTCAACCCTGGAGGTCGTGAAAGGGCCGGTGTCAAGTATGTACGGGGCAGGTACTGGTGGTTTAATACTAACTGAGAATGCTATTGATAGCAAAAACGGCGTCTCGTTGGAATATATTACAGGGAGCTATAATCTGCACACGCTGTTGGCGTCAGCAAACTGGCGCGGAGAAAAGCTGGGATCTAAAGTAACCTATGCCCATAACCAAAGCAACGGGTACCGCCAGCAGTCTGCCATGAGACGTGATAATTTTTCCTGGACAGCTGATATAAAGCTGTCATTACGCCGGCATTTATCCATATCGGTTTTATATACCGATATGAATTATGAAACACCAGGGGCTCTTACCCTTGCTGAGTATAAAAAAGATCCTAAAGCGGCCAGACCTTCTGCCGGCATTTACCCATCGGCTGTTGACGCAAAAGCGGCCATCTTTCAGAAAAATTTAACCGGGGGTATTACGTATAAAGATGCTTTAAGTACTGTATTTTCCAATACTACAACGCTTTACGGCTCTTATAACAGGATTGAGAATAGCGCTGTCAGGAACTATGAAACCCGCAATGAGCCACATTTCGGGGGCCGGTCTGTTTTCACGTTCGACAAAAAGCTGCCTGCCGGGAATGCTATCACCTGGAATACCGGTGTGGAAGCACAATCGGGCCATTTTAATATTCGTGTGAATGGGAATAAATCAGGAATACCGGATACTTTACAGACCAATGATGATGTAACAACTGTTTTGTACAGCCTCTTTACGCAGGCAGCCTTTACCGTGCGGTCTGGTTGGGTTTACACTGCAGGGGTGAGCTATAATAAAAGCAAAATAGATTTCAATAGGTTAAGTGATGAACCGCCTCTTAACCAGCCGCTTGCATTCAGCAACCAGGTGGCGCCGCGCTTTTCTGTTTCAAAAGCTTTTAAAGGAAACTTTTCTTTACTGGCATCGGCGGCGAAAGGATATGCTCCGCCTACTATTGCTGAACTGTTGCCCTCTACCGGTATTATCAATACATTTTTAAAAGCGGAAACCGGCTGGAACTATGAGCTTACCCTGAAGAAACAAATATTTGGCCGGGTCTGGCTGGAGGCCACAGGTTTTCATTTCAACTTAAAGAATGCGCTTGTGCAGCGCAGGGATGAATCGGGAGCAGATTATTTTACAAATGCAGGAAATATGAAACAAAAAGGAGCAGAACTATTTGCTTCTTATAATTTCAGAGACCGGTCCACAGGTTTTCTTAATTACGGGTATGTAAGAGCCGGGTATACTTATAGCCATTTCCGTTATGGAAATTTCATTAAAGAAGAAAACAATTTTTCCGGTAAATGGCTGCCGGGTGTTCCTTCCAATACCATCTCCCTGCTGGCTGATTTTCGTTTTAAGAAGGGCTTTTATTTAAACAGCACTTACTATGGTGCTTCTTCCGTTTTTCTGGATGATGCTAATACTGCTGAGGCAAAGGGTTATCATTTGCTAACGGCAAAACTGGGTTATAGCTTTTCTGTTAGTAAGATAAAACTGAATATATATACCGGCGCGGATAATCTGCTGAATGAAAATTACAGCCTGGGTAACGACATCAATGCAGCTGCGGGCAGGTATTACAATGCCGCTCCGGCAAGAAATTATTACATTGGAGCGGCAATGAGCTTATAAAGAAGGGTATAGGCTGTCTGCTGTTATCTGAAAACAGCAGTAGCCATATTAGCCGATTCGTAAGCCATTTTCAAATTATACTCGGTAGCTATTTTTTTGATATTGATCAGGTCTACAATGGTTCCTATAAAACATAAACCTGCGGTAAAGAAGTATAATATGCCCAATCCAATATCGCCTACAATAATCCTGTGTATACCGGCAAATCCTACAAATCCTAAAAGCGCCAGCACCAATATCAAAGTACGGTCTTTTCTTTTGCCCTGGTAAATAGACAAAAAAGTATGTTGCTGTTGTTCGCTCATGTCTTTGGTAAGATTTATAATGGTAGCCATTTCATCATACTCCATATCAGGAAACATTCTTAAAAGTTGTTGCTGGTCCATAACTGTTTGTTTTGTTGATAGTATAAATTGCTTTGCAGCTTTGATAAAATAGGATCAATGTAGCCGGTATGCCTAAAACATGTTCCTGCACCGATTTACCGAATTCAAAATGAAGCGCATAATGAATGGCATGTCCTAAGCCACATCCGGGGCACCACTCAATACCCAGGTTTTTTAAGATACAAAGAGAAGTGGTGCTTTTTGCGTCCATTAGGCCTAAAGCTATTAAAGCCCCGTTCCAGAGTATTACTTCACAATATTTTCTTAAAAAGCGGAGCATTACTTTATTTTTAATTGATAGTGTAAAGTTAGCCCCTGCATTGGTACCGGCATAGCGCTCATCGGTAAAGCGGGTGGAAATAGCGGTGAAATGGTGAGTAGAGGATAGTGAATAGTAAGTAGGGAGTAGGATACAACCATTCTCAGCCTGTCATCTGTCCTCCGTCCCCTTAAACCAGTGCTCATTTTTTATTTGCTAAAAGCCTTATGCTTTCAGCTTCCTGTTGCAAATTGAGCATTGCGTATTAAAATTGGATATGTCCCTCTTCCTGCTCCCCATTTCCTACCTGCTATCCTTACTTCCTCATAGCCCATTTGATCATTTCTTTCCAGGTAGGTTTTTTGCCATACATTAAGATGCCGGTACGGTATATTTTTCCTGCAAACCAAACCATGAATAAAAACCCTCCTACCAGCGATATCATACTTAACGCCAGCTCCCAGTAGGGAACTGTACCGGGTACTCCATAAGCCACGCGGGCCATCATTACAATAGGAGATGTGAAAGGTATAATACTGGTCCACACAGCAACAGGACTGGTAGGGTCTTTCATGGCGATGGTAAGCATAAAGATGGCGAATATGATAATGAGCGTAATAGGAAAAGAAAGCGATTGCGCCTCGCGAACGTCTTCGTTTACTGCGCTTCCCACTGCAGCATAAATAGAGGAGTAAAAAAAGAACCCGCCCAAAAAGTAAAAAGCAAACAGTATTAGCAGCAAGCCCATATTTACACTGGTAAAGATTTTTTGTGCGCCGCCTACCATCTGTGCCATAGAAGGATTGGCATCTACGGCAGCTTTACTTACATTGTAAATGATAAATACAAAAGCGATCCACAATAGGAACTGGGTGAGTGCTACCAGGGCAATACCTACTATTTTCCCAAGCATCAGCTGAAAAGGTTTCACTGATGATACCATGACTTCGGCAATGCGGTTGGTTTTTTCTTCCATCACGCCCATCATTACCTGCGATCCGTAAATAAGCAGGATAAAGTAAACAAGGAATCCTGCCGCATAACCAATGATCATGGCATTGGTGCCATCAGCATTTTTGTCCTGCATATTTTCTGCCGATACGCTCAGGTGGCTGTCGGCAAGGGTTTCACGCTTTTCAGTATCTATACCCAGTTCTTCATATTTAATATCGTTCCAGATGCCGTTCAGCTTGGCTTGTACCGCCGGTATAGCGCCCAAAGTGCGGTTAGATTTTATGGAAACAGCGCCGGGAGATTTTGAGACCATCATGCCTGACGGTATTACGGTATAACCATCATATCCTTTGCTTTCAAAATTTTGAGACAGGGCTTTAGGATCTTCTTTTACCAATGTGAGCATGCTGGAAGGATCTTCTGTATTTGCTTTTTCTATTTTTTCAGCAGTGAACTTACCGGAAGAATCCATAACAGCTATTTTAAGCACGGTGGAAGATCTGGCGCCAATGTACCCGGTACCGAAAATCAATCCCAGGTATAGTAAAGGGAAAAGCAGGGTAGAGATGATAAAAGTTTTCTTTCTTACCCGTGTAAGAAATTCGCGTTGTATAATTAAGGATGTTTTATTCATTTTTTGTGTTTGGATGGTGATTAATGTACTTCCTGGAACCTGCGTGCCAGCGGTGTTCCTTCTACCTGACGTATAAAAATGTCGTTAAGGCTGGGCAGTATTTCATTGAAAGATTCTATGGAAGCGCCGTTGCTCAGCAGGTATTGTAAAATTTCATTATTGCTTTTACCTTCCTGCTTTTGTATAATAAGGCTGTTATTGCTCCTGTCTTTTATAACAAACACCTCGTTGTCTGTGATATCATTACCGGTATCTGTCAGGGAAATCCGGTAAAGATCTTCTTTAAAGTCCTGCTTTACCTGGTGTACAGTGCCGTCCAGTATTTTCTGGCCGCGGTTCACCAGTACAATGTGATCGCATATTTCTTCTACCTGCTCCATGCGGTGTGTGCTGAAGATAATGGTAGCGCCTTGTTGGGCAAGATTGAATATCTCATCCTTTATCAGGTTGCTGTTTACAGGGTCGAGGCCACTGAAAGGCTCATCCAGTATAATCAGTTTAGGATTGTGCAGCACAGTAGTCACAAATTGCAGCTTTTGCTGCATGCCTTTGGAAAGGTCCTCCACTTTTTTATTCCACCAGCTTTCCATTTCGAATTTGGCAAACCACTCTTTAATTTTTTCAGTAGCTACTTTTTTGCTGATGCCCTTTAGCTGTGCCAGGTAAAGGGTTTGTTCTCCTATCTTCATTTTTTTATAAAGGCCGCGCTCTTCCGGCATATAGCCAATTTTGGCGATGTCATTAGCGGGGTTAAAAGGCTGGCCGTCAAAAATAATGGAGCCGCTGTCGGGGTAAAATATTCCTGTGATCATGCGTATCAGGGTAGTTTTGCCGGCACCATTGGGTCCCAGCAAGCCAAATATCTGTCCCTGTTCAATGTTCAGGCTAATATCATCTACGGCCTTTTGAGTGGCAAAATATTTTTTCAGATTTTTTACTTCAAGTATCGGCATTATAACTGTGTTTATATATTAGAGTCAGGCAAAGATAAAATGTTACAGCTTCCTGTGGCGTTATTTTACATGCCATAAACCAGTATTTAATCCACTTTTCGTTATTATCATTACTTTAATAATCAGGACTATTGTTAAAATAGTTGTTCATTTCCT
>DAOLFI010000830.1:0-2233 GCA_035326385.1 Niabella sp. | reverse complement strand
GGGAGTTACTTTTTTACTTGTATAATGGCACCTGTCAAAGATCAGCGCTTCTGCATAATCAGCATTTGAATAGGCGTTGTCAATGGTTGAGGAAGATGCGCTCCCCGCTGCTTTTTTAGCATTTTTTTCGTGGTTTTCTCCAAAGTTGTAGAGCCTCATATCGCAATGATGCGAATAGCCGCTCAGAGGTATCTTGATTTTATATTTGTTGTAGTAATACCATCCTTCAATGAACCTGTCATGAAGATCGCAGTCGATTATTTCTTTATCCTGTAGAAATATAGTTATGGGCGCTCCGTCAATGGTTCCTTTAAAAGTACGGGAGGTTTCTCTTACATAATTTACCTCGTTTTGAGAGAAGGCGAAAAGAGAGGAGATGATAAAAAGAAACGAAAGATTTCTTTTAGGTCTTAATAATAGATATTCCCTGCAGCAATTATATATAAATAGTAGCTTATGCTGCATATTGCTTTTTATATTCCCGTTTGTATTCTAGGGGCGTCATCAGCATAATCCTTTTAAAATGCCTGTAAAAGTTGGAAACATTGTTAAATCCGCACTCAGAACAAATATATGATAGAGAGAATTTGTCGTCTATGATCATTCTGCATGCATTACTGATGCGCACCTCTGTTAAAAAATCAAAGTACGTTTTTTGTGTGAGTCCTTTAAAGTACCGGCAAAAAGAAGTTACACTAAAATTACACAAAACCGCTACTTCTTCCAGTTTAATTTCCTTATTATAGTTGGAAAGTGTATAAGCAATTATTGTATTTAACCTGTCGGTTTCAGATTCGTCTGCCTTATAATAAGCGTAAGCTTTAGCTATAGAGTTTATTTCTTCCGATTCACTGATTACCTGTAATATTTTAAGCAACGTTATTATTTTTTCAAATTTGCTACAATGAATAATTGATCTCATTAAGGCCTTTACTCTTTCTGCAGTACTGCCATTTATAAGAAGGCCTTTTTTGGCAAGCTCAAACAACCTGGGTATAAGATAGGCCTCTGGCAGATGAAAAAATCCTTTTCCCAGGCAGGAAGGGGTGAACTGTATTACAATGGCCTCAATCTGGAAGGCTTTATCCGGTAAGGGCTCTTCTATTTCCTTTTCACGCCAGGCATGAGGAAGGTTTTCACCCAGCAATATCACCTCGCCTGCATTAATGTGGGAAACATTATCTCCGATGATACGAATACCCTCACCACGTATTATATAGTGCAGCTCTAATTCGGGGTGATAATGCAGCAATTTCCCAAAGGCATTGATCTGATCATGTCTCACAGAAAAAGAATTCTGAACAGGCACGGGTACCCTGTGAAAATGAGGCTTCATTCGTTATTTTTTAGAAAGTTGATATGTACGATTTTGTTATGGTAGTCAGAGTGTAAACGCGCATCTAAATTTAGGTATTTTTTCTGAAAAGCAATGTTTATACATGTTTTGTGGAAAATAAAATAAACAGGAATAAAGAATGAGTAACTTGTAGCAATTGTTATTGTGATAATATAGTATAATAAAATGCTATACTATTTCAGCATTTGTAGATTTTAAAACGGAAGCCTGCATGAGGAAAAACAAAAGGAATGTCAGGCTGAACAGGGTAGAGGCTGTAATAGATACATTTCAACGGTATTTTAAATGGATTAAAAGCTTGGGCTTTCTGAATTATGGATTTATTGATTTTAGTTGATTGAGGTCATGTTATAAGCTATTGTGTTGAGATAAAAGGATCATATAACTACATTTGCAGGCTAATGATTGGTGCTGGATCCATAAGGCCCGTTTACTTTTATGTTATCCTTTCTGTTAGCTTGTTTATAATAGCCGGCCTGATAAGTGTGCGCTGCACGCAACCGGCGAAAGAAAAACAGGCAGCTGTTTCCTCTAATGAATACATGGGAGACCAGGCTTGTATCAGTTGCCATGCAAAAGAGCACCGGGAGTGGGGCATCTCAGACCATTTTAAGGCGATGCAGGTAGCTAACGATTCCACAGTGTTAGGTGATTTTAATAACAGCACCTATAGCGCTGATGGCATTACATCCAGGTTCTTTAAGAAAGACGGAAAGTTCTACATCAATACCCAGGGGGAAGATGGTGACAACCATGACTATGAGATCAAATATACATTTGGTTATTACCCGTTACAGCAATATCTCGTGGAGTTTGACAGGGGGCGCATGCAGGTTACCCGCCAAAGCTGGGATAGCCGGCTCAATAAGTGGTTCC
>DAOLFI010000038.1:0-11172 GCA_035326385.1 Niabella sp. | reverse complement strand
AAGGTCGAACCACCTGTCGCCCAGCTCGAAGCAAAGCTCCTGGTTTCGCTCTTCAATAACCAGGTCGTCAAAAGCCTGTTTACTCATTGCGATGCTTGCGCGTGGATGTTGAGGCAGGTTCTGATAGTCATTGGCCCTGTCAATAACCTGGTTTACGGCATCAACAGCAGCCTGTGTAGGACCGCCTTTGGCCATATTCTCAGCTTCAGCAAATATGAGCAATACATCGGCATATCTGAGGATCGGGAAAACAACCAATGATCTCCATGCTTCAATATCTTCGGCTTTATCATACATGTATTTTTTAATACTGGGTACGCCGCCATCCACCCAGTCGTCATAATGCACACCATCTATCTCCAGCAATATATACGCATGCTTCCTGGGTATATCAGGAAGGGCCTCTGCCCATTGCGGCTGAACGTAAAAGTCACCCCAGCCATCTAACTGGTATGGCATCCACACAAAGGGCTCTACTGTAATATCCTGGTAATTGGAAGAAAAAGTGAACATCACCTCGGGGCCATACCTGGTATCTACAGTAAACACTTTATCAATGTCGTGGATCAGTCTGTAATCTCCTTCGGCTATAACTTTTTGTGCGGCTTCTGCTGCTTTTGCATAATACTCTGTTTGATTAAGCGGTGCAGTGGCCATTGTGAGGTAGGCTTTTGCCAGCAGTCCTAAGGCAGCACCCCGTGTTGGTAAAGCTTTATGACTGTCGGGCCATGTACGGGGCAGTAATCCGGCAGCCTTGCTAAGGTCATCTGTTATTGATTTGTAAACCTCTTCTACAGAAGTGCGTGCAGGCGGGTTAGCTATAGGGTCATCATTCTCCAAAAGTAACGGGACTCCGCCGTATAACCTTACCAGCATAAAGTAATTAAATGCCCGCAGAAATAAAGCCTGTCCCAAAACTTTGTCCTGCTCTGTCTGCGGCGTATTCCCAAGGCTTCCTTTTTTCATTGCAGCAATGGCCGTATTAATATCCAGCAGTGCTGCATAATGATTGGCCCAGATATCTGATGCAAAGTTGTTGGGGATAACAAGGTCGCCCCCCAGCAATTGATCATCATGCTTAAAGTTATGGAGACCGGGATATTGATAACCATACCAGAAATCCCATATTTTGTTCATGGATGCTGTGAGTGCTGCCTCCACCTGGGCCGGTGTATTATAAAAGGCTCCTGGCTCTACAAAGCTGAATGGTGTTTCATTCAATTTTTTACATGAAGCCAGGAGGAGCACTGCAAGCGCAATAAAAAATATCTTACATCTCATTTTCCTGTATTTTAAAATGATAAATTAATTCCGAAGATTACAATCCTTGATTGCGGATAACTGCTGAAATCCACGCCTGTCATTGCATCGTTTTCATTATATGAGCTTACTTCGGGTGTATAGCCCGTATATTTTGTCCACGTAATTAAATTAGTGCCGCTCACATAAAATCTGACTGAATTAAACTTTATGCTGCTCAATATATTTTCAGGCAGGCTATAACCTAAAACAAGTGATTTGAGACGCAGGTAGGAAGCATCTTCCACCCACCTGGAGCTCCTGTTATCGTCTTTATTAAGCACTTTATTTTCCAGATTTGCTAACTCCCTTGTTTTCCAGTCAATAAGATCCGGGATATCGCTGTCCTGGTTTTGGGGAGTCCATCTTTCCAGCAGCCTGGTACTGGTACCCTGAACGGGCGATTCGAGTCGGATGCGCTGTACATTAAAGAGATCGTTGCCCTGGGTTCCCTGGAGCAGGAAGCTGCAATCAAAATTTTTGTAGGAGAACCTATTGCTCCATCCAAAAATAAATTTGGGCATGGCATTGCCAATTACCGTTATATCTTTCAGGTCTATCGAACCGTCCTCATTCAGATCTGAGAACCTGGGATCGCCGGGCAGCTGGCCATAAACAGCCGCTTGTTCCCTTTCACTTTCCTTCCATACACCCAGATACTGATATCCTTTCATAAGGCCGAAAGACTTTCCCGTTTCCAAAAACATTAACGGACGGTTTTCATCACCCACTCCATAGCCTCCGTCCGAAGTATAAAATGGATACTCGCTGTATTCACCCAGGCTTAGCACTTTATTACGGTTTGAAGACAGGGTGATATCAGTATTCCATATAAGAGCACCCTGAACCGGCCTTCCTGAAATCTGAAGCTCTATACCTTTATTTTCCATCGATCCCACATTGTCAATTACATTATTAAAGCCTGTATATTTGGGCAGTGTCCGGTACATAAGCAGATCATTAGTTACCTTTTTATAAAAATCTGCAACAATCTCAAGCCGGCCTTTAAAAAAGCCGATATCCAAGCCCACATTTCTCTGCGTAGTGCTTTCCCATTTCAGATTGGGATTTGCAGGAGTAGCGAGAAAATACCCTGCATTGGTTTCTTCAGTGCCATAATAAGGGTAATTATTGCCGGTAGTTATGGTGGCAAAGGTTTGGTAAGGACTTATAGCTTGGTTACCTGTTACTCCCCAGCTATACCTGAATTTAAGATTGGAGAAAATGTTCAGCTGTTTAATGAATTGCTCATTAGATGCTTTCCATGCCAGGGAATAGGATGGGAAATACCCCCATTTGTTATTGGCACCGAACACTGATGAGCCATCACCACGGATGCTTGCAGTAAGCAGGTATTTGCCTGCAAAAATGTAATTTACCCTTCCAAGGTAAGATTGCAATTCTCTAATCACTTTGGTGTTGCTGATCTTTATATCCCTGGCGCCGGCCAGGTTGTCAATGCCGGTTGCCCCGGAAGTGAAATCGCGCGCCGTTTCCAATTTATAGGTATTGAGATACTTCGACTGCTCTTCTACACCGGTAAGGGTAAGCTGATGCAGACCGAATGTTTTTTCATAGGTAAGCACGTTGGAGTTCTGCCAGCTTCTCCACGCGCTGTGTACAATCCGGCCCAGGCCGTTAGCCTTTAGGCCACTTGCTGTTTTTGTATTATAAAATGCAGTATTATGGATGTTTCCCATCCGGCCACCGGCAACAACTTTTAGGGTTAAACCAGGTAAAATATTAAAAGTCAAAGAACTTAATAAATTATTACTAATAGTATTGTTGTCAATTTCCGGCTCTGCCGTGCTTGCCAGTGGATTCCATGTGTCATAAGCTCCGTAGCCTGGCTCGTGCTGCGCATAGTTCCCGTTCTCGTCAAAAACTTTCTGTATTGCATCGTACCGGGGTGCAGCATTGGAGGGCTTTTCTAAAAATGATACATAACCTCCCCCGCCAAAGACAGGCGCATTGCCTTTGTCGTAAGAACCTAACCAGTTGACGTTGAAGCCCAGCCATTTTGTGATATCTGTAGTAAGATTTGCTCTTATATTAAATCGCTTGTAAAAGGAATTGAGCATTATACCTGTCTGGTTTAAGTATCCTGCTGAAATAAAATATTTTGTCAGATCGCTGCCACCGGATATTGAAAGGTCGTGGTTTGATATAGGCGCTTCACGGTATATGATTTTCTGCCAGTTGGTGCCAAATCCGTTTTTTTCAAATGCTGCTATCTGGTCTTCTGAAAAAACAGGCTGAGGATTTCTGCCGTCACCATTTTCAGATAATTTGTATTCATTAATAAAGCGGGCGTATTGCGCTGCGCTCATTACTGGCAATGTGTTGGTAATATTTTGTCTGCCGTAAAAGCCATCATAATTAATGACAGGCTTGCCTTTTTTACCCTGTTTTGTAGTAACGATAATAACGCCGTTAGCTCCCTGGGCCCCGTAGATGGCTGTGGCAGATGCATCTTTTAAAATGTCTATCGACTCTATATCGTTCGGGTTAAGCTTTGATATATCCACTCCTTGCAAACCGTCTACCACAACTAGTGCATTATTCCCCCCTAATACCGAATTCATTCCTCTGATACGTATTGTTGTATTTCCACCAGGAGCGCCGTCAGTATTAAGGACCAGTACGCCGGCAGCTCTTCCCTGCAGGGCTTCATCCACTCTTTTTGTACCGAGGGAATTAATATCTGAGCCTTTTACTGAAGTTATAGATCCGGTTAAATCAGACCTTCTCTGCGCACCATAACCAACCGACACAACCTCTGTTAAAACCATGTTTTCTGCATACATCGTTATATTTATCTGGCTATTGGACTGTATAGGTATTTCCTGGGTAATAAATCCTATATAAGAAAATACCAGGATGTCCTTATCAGATTGAATTTTGAGCATGTATCTGCCATCTTCGCCGGTTGTTGTGCCTGTACTGGAGTTTTTTATTGTTACTGACACACCTACCATAGGCTCACCCTTTTCATTTGTAATGGTTCCGGTAATAATACGATCTGCTTCAATCTGCAGGACTTCCTCCTTTTTTAAAGGAACGATCACAACAAGGTTCTTATTCATGAATTTATAGGTATAACGTGTGTCTTCCAGCACTTTATCAAGTAAGTATTCAAGTGTTACGTTTTTTACAGAAATGCTTTTTTTTACAGTTTTTAATTTATCCGATGTATGATAGATAAACCTGTAATCTGACTGGCGCTCTACGAGTCGTATAATAGTACCCAGGTCGGTATTATTTACGTTTACCGTTACAAGATTTTGCGAGAGTCCTTCGGCGCTGAGCTGTAAGCTAAAAACCGTTAGTAGAATGGTAACAAATTTCATTATCAGTATTAGCTGCTTAAGTTGAATGGGTTGCTTTTTACAGCACCCATTTTTGTTAAATTTCATATATTGCAGTAGATTTTAAATGAAAGGATCAGGCCAATGATTTCAGACTCTCAGCCTCAATGTCTTTTCTTTTTAAAAGGGGATGTTCGCAGCATCTCCTTTTTTGTACCTAACCGGAGCGTATTCTCATTTTTATTTTGTGATTATTATTTTATCCTGGGATTTGCTATAGTTGAAATCATAAGCCAGTTGCAAAGCAGTTAAGACTATATCAAGCGTTTCATCATAAAAGCTTCCGGTGAACTTTTCGTTTTTCAGCTCCTTATCCTCTATTATGATTTTAACATTATATTTCTCTTCTATTTTTTTTGCTACTTCCTCAAATGGTTCTTCATTAAATACGATCCTGTTATTGATCCATGCTATTTCAGGTATCAGGCCGCTTTTAGGCTCTACATTCAGTTTTTTAAATACGATATGCTCTTTTTCAGGCACAAGGTTTTCATCAATAACTACTTTGTCATTGGGCTGGAGTATCAGCTTGTCCTCTCCATTGTACAACTCAACCCTGCCCCGGATCAGCGATGTTTCAACCTTGCCCGTACCTGCAGCATATTTTACATTAAATGCTGTTCCTAAAACCTTAATTTTTACTTTGCCGGCATGTACAATCATGGGCAACTCATTCATGTGCTTCACGTCAAAAAAGCCCTCTCCTGTTAAGTGAATATCTCTGTTGGTTATACCAAATTTTTCGTCATATTTGATGCGGCTGTTTTTATTCAGCCACACTTTACTGCCATCGGGTAAAATATTGACAGTAATGTCTGAAGTGTTTGTACTTAATAAAGTATTTTGAATATCACGGTCGCTGGTTCTGAATAATTGAAGAGCAAATACTGCCAAGAGTGTACAGGCAGCCGCAAAGTAATAAAGTATTCGCCTGCGCTTATTCTTTAGCTTATTGGAGGCAGGTTGCTGTTCATTGAAATCTTCCGGAAAATGTTGTGCCAGGATATGTTGTTGCTTTAACCAGCTTTCATCTTCCTGGTCAGAAGCGTCTTCGTTAGGGCAATAGAAATACTGGTCATGAAGCTCCACTATACTGTACAGTTCAGGATCCTGCTGTAGCATTTCTTCCAGTTCCTGAAGCTCTTCCAGCGTTATTTCGCCTGTCAGCCTTCGTCCTAATATGTTCCAGAATCGGGGAGCCATAAGTTTATACCTTTAAAGCTGCTTTAAGACCTGATAAAATTTTCTTCAGCGCAACGGCCATTTGCGCATCTATGGTTTTTACTGATATATTGAGTATCGCTGCGATTTCCTTATACTTAAGCCCTTCCTGTTTTGCCATGCGATACACTAACTGGCATCTTGGAGGCAGCGATGCTATTGTTTTTTCAATGATTTCCAGGACTTCCTTGTCCAGCAAAAGCTTTTCGGGGTTTTGAGATATCTGGGCAGTGGGTAAAGCCAATGTATCTAAACTGATATCTATTAAATCCTGTTTCTGTTCAGAAATTTTCCTTATTGCAATGTTTCTTGTTGAGATGAACAGATATTGGTTCAGGTTATCAATTTTAAGCAGCCGTTCGCGATGTCTCCAGAAGTTTATAAATACATCTGCTACCACTTCTTCTGCTATTTCATTGTTTTTTGTAATTGCCATAGCAAACCGGTGGAGTTTTTTCTGATATACGAGATAAATCTTTTTCAAGGCATCCGTATCACTCTGTACAGCGACCTGATCAAGATAGTATTGTATGGTTATAGACTCGTTCAATGTTTACTATGGCATTCCTTCTAATTATAAATACAAAAAAATCAAATATCCCCTATAAGAAAATATTTTTTTCTTTACGGATAACAATACATTTTTGAGCAGGCTGTGTAAAGAAAGTAATCCGGTTATTCCCGGTTTGTAAACATATAAACAACTATTGCATGAAAATTAAATTTTACAGTATCGTATCGCTTTTTTTATTGGCTTTCCAGATTCCGGTTGCGGTTGACGCCCAGGTGAATAAAAAGCCATTTGTCATTCCTGAGATCCGGCAGTGGAAGGGCGCTGCCGGAAGCTTTACTCCAAAGCCAGGTTCTGCTATAAAACTGCTTTCAGAAGATAGCAAGCTAAAAGAAATTGCTGCTCAGTTCAGCAGTGAGTATTATCAGATGTTTGGTGTGAAGCTTCCTGTTATTATGGGAGCGCCTGGAAAAGGTGATTTTGTACTGTCCATCAGCCCGGTAAGTAATCAAAATAAAGAAGCCTATCTACTGAAGATAGAAGATTGGGTTACGCTCTCGGCAAACCACTCCCTGGGTATTTTATGGGGTACCAAAACTATTTTGCAGATATCGGAGCAAAACCTGGCGCGTGTTATGCCTAAAGGCACTATACTTGATTTTCCATCTTATCCTGTCAGGGGGTTTGTTCTCGATTGCGGCAGAAAATTCATTCCATTGCATTATCTTAAAGAGTACGTGCGGATGATGTCCTATTACAAAATGAATGCATTCCAGATCCATTTAAATGATAATGGTTTTGCAAAGTTTTTTGAGAATGACTGGAATAAAACCTACGCGGCTTTCAGGCTGGAATCGGCTACGTATCCCGGGCTGGCTGCTCCTGACGGATACTATACGAAAAAGGAATTTATTTTATTGCAAAAATTTGCCGACAGTTTAGGCGTTGAAATTATTCCTGAGATAGATGTGCCCGCACACTCCCTTGCTTTTTCAAAATACAAACCGGAGATCGGAAGTAAAGAATATGGTATGGATCACCTGGATCTGTTTAATCCCGAAACGTACAGGTTTACAGACAATTTGTTTAAAGAATACCTGGAAGGGCCAGAGCCTGTATTCATCGGGCCACGCGTTCACATCGGCACAGATGAATATTCCAATAAAGACCAGAAAGTAGTTGAAAAATTCAGATATTTTACTGACAGGTATATACGCCTGGCAGAAAGCTATGGTAAGCAAGCTATGGTATGGGGAGCGCTTACTCATGCAAAGGGAGAAACCCCTGTCAAATCGGATAATGTGTGGATGAATGCATGGTACAATGGTTATGCCGACCCCGGTGAAATGATGAAAGCGGGATATGATCTTATAAGCATCCCGGATGAAGAGGTTTATATTGTGCCGGCAGCAGGATATTATAAAGACTTCCTGGATATAAAAGCACTATACAATAGCTGGACTCCTGCCCATATTGGAAAACAGCAATTCAGCGAAAACCATTCTCAGATAAAAGGGGGCATGTTTGCTGTATGGAATGATCATGTAGGCAATGGTATCAGCGTAAAAGATATACATTACAGGGTTAAGCCTGCTATGCAAACGTTGTCTGTAAAAATGTGGTCGGATACAAAGCCAGATTATTCTTTTTCAGATTTTGATAAACTAAGACAAAATGTAAGTGAAGCGCCCGGCTTAAATTTATATGGATGGTATGGAAATGCGCCCCGGCAAATCCTGCATTTAAAACGTCTGCAACCTCATTATAATACAGGTATTAATGAGATCGGTTTTAATTACACCGTGTCATTTTTAATAAAGCCTGTACGGGAGCAAAAGGGAACTGTATTGTTTCAATCGAGGGATGCTGTTTTTTACCTTTCTGATCCGGTTAGCGGTAAGTTAGGATTCAGCCGGGATGGATATCTGAATACCTTTGATTATACGCTGCCGGCAAATCAAACAGTTGAAATAAAAATACAGGGCAATACCCAAAATACTTCATTATACATCAATAGTTCCCTGAAAGAGACGTTAAATAAGAAAAAAATGTACTTCAATCAAAATAAGGACTCTATGTATTATGTTCAGACACTGGTTTTCCCTTTGCAGACTTCCGGAGACTTTAAAAGCTCAATCAGTAATCTGAAAGTTTATAACAATCAGTAAAAGTATAAAGCCGGTTGGGTAATTGCATACTATGATCAGAGAAGTATGGGATATGGAACCTACACTGTTCGGTTTACAAAGTGAAGTGTGTATGCTGTCAACACCGGAACTGAGGCAGGGGTTTTATGACATGGTTTTCTTGTTAGCAGCTTTTTAGGCCTTTTGTTACGTTTGCTGATCTTGCCATGTAATATAAATTGATATCAATGCTGCAAATCCAGAATAGAAAAGCAGCAAACGTTATTTTTTGAATTACCGGTAAATAAACTATCAGCCCGCTGGTGTAATAAACGTAGTTGTTTAACCCTATGAACAGTATATTGAAAAGTCCCCATATAAAAAGCCTGTACCATTTAATTTTAAAAAGCCCGATAAACGTTCCTACTGTTGCAATGAACCCAAAAAAAGAGGCAAGGTTTGTTATCAGGTCGTGGTTCATATTAGTAAAAAGAAAAAATGCAGTTAACATGGATAAGGCTCCCGAAATTTGAATGATAAATTTCAAACCATTGCGAAGGTTAGTATGTTTGGGAAACAAAAACCAAAAGAATGTCAGTGTGGAACAGAGTATAAACATGCCTGTCATAGCAATTGGCTTTGCCGGATTATATTGGCCGTTAATTGCTTTTTCGTTTAGCAGGTTACACCAATAATTATTTATCCAGCTAAATCCTGTCGAGTTTTCGGCAACCTGTGAACCTCCCGGGTAAAAAAGTGTGGCAACTATATACAGCACTACAAAAAGAATAGTACCGAAAACTGGTGCTAATATCCAAATGCTGTTTTGTTTATTCAATTGCTGTACCAAGGTTTTGTTTCCTGCTGCCCGTACTATTTTACTTCATACTGGTAATCCACCACACATTTCCGAAGGGATCTTCAATGCCACCGCTGCGGCCATAATCCTGATCGGCGAGTTCGTTGATGATCTTGGCGCCGTTTTGTAGCGCTATTGCGGTTGTTTCGTCGGCATCATCCACATATATAAAAAGATTGGCATTGGCCACACCGTAAAATTCGTTCACGTCAGCAAACATGATGTTACAGCCGTTGATCTGCACTTCAGCATGCATAATAAATTTATTGTCATTGTCGCGGTAGCTTTTAAAAATTTGAGTAGCGCCAAATACGTTTTTAGTGAACGCAATGAAGGCTTCCGCGTTTTTTAAAATGAGATAAGGCATTACCGGCTGATGCCCTTTAGCTATTTTCATAATGATGAATATTTATTTTAAATACTAAAGGTAGACTTTATCGCACTAAGTATTTAAGGAGCAGGAATTCTATATTAAAAAGCCAGGGCAGTGCCAGCGTTGAGGCCCATATAATAACAGTCAGCACCTTACCGCTTATAGGAATGTCTAATAAAAGATTTCGTTGTAAAGTATTTTCAATCTCTGCTGCTATTTTATCTTCTTTTTCATGATATTGATAAGGCGGCCCAACAGCTATATGCTGAAATGCAGGCGTACAAGGTATTACAACAGACCGTATATCCCAATAATCTTTATCGCTTAATTCGTGGTAGGTTTTGTTAATATCAATACCGGATTGTTCTATCTCTTTTTCAAGCCTGCCAGAGCTTCTGCCTGCAAAGAACCTGTAAATAAGCATTGCGGGAAAGATCAGTAAGATATAAAACCTGCTGATGAAGGCAATAAATACAGTAGCCGCAGCAGACATAAAAAGAAAAATATTGCTTAAAATGCCTTCTTCGTTAAGAAATACACGGTTTAATAATTGTCCACCATCTAAAGGATAAATAGGTAAAAGGTTTAGCAGGTTGGCCCAGATCAGCAGCTGCGCTATCAGTTGCAGCGGTACGCCGTCTATATACAAAGATGGGTGATCTTTTGATATAAAGTGGATAATAACTCCCAGAAATATACCGGGCAAAGGTCCGGCCAGTAATATCACAGCGCTTTGCCGCTGGCTTATTTCTTTTTTGCTTCCTTTTACAAAAGCACCTATAAAAGGCAGGAACAGCACGCTTACATCGGCATAGTGATAATATTTCATTGCAATAAAATGGCCTGCTTCGTGCAGCACCACCACTCCAAAAATGACAAGTAACAGGTCCCATCTGCGCAAAAGCAGATAGCCTATACCGAGATACAAAACAATACTGTATAATCCTTTAAGTAATAAAGTCCTGCTTTCTGTTGGCTCCAAAAGAAATTTAGGGGGATAGCCGGCAGTATGCTCCGGTTCTGTATGCTCATGATGCTGTACAGGCATGTTATTCAAAAAACTGTTTTATTTTTTGATAAAGCGGCTCAGGCATCTTTGACCTTTGCATTGTTTGCGCCGTCATGAAAAACAGCAGTACACTCCCGGTGGCAAGTAGTTCTTTTTTTTCATTGTACACTTCCTGCTGGAACAGTATTTTGTGGTCTTCAGGAAGCTTATTGAGAATAACCTTTATGGTGAGCAGATCATCATACAAAGCAGGACGCAGGTATTTGCAGTTTACTTCCACAACCGGCATAATAATACCTTCGCGCTCCATATCAGCGTAGGTAATTCCCAAGCTCCTGATGCACTCGGCCCTTGCTACTTCAAAGTATTGAAAGTAATGGCTATGGTACACTACACCCATCTGGTC
>DAOLFI010000829.1:0-2235 GCA_035326385.1 Niabella sp. | reverse complement strand
GAGCAAGATCCCGGGACCGGCTACCGGCGCTGTTTTTAATCATAAACAATTAACAGAAGACACAGAGTGAATACCTGTTGATAATACTTAAAAGGTGCTCAATATTATCAGAAATAAAAAAAGTAGCGCCTTTACAGAACCGGCCGAGAGATAAAAGAAATGCTCAAAAGAAATTTAGATTGATATGTACTTACTCGCAATAGACTGGTTTTTTATTATAGAAAAACTGATTTTAATAGCCCTTGTGGTTACGCTTTCTATGATTGTAGCCATGTATGCTACTTATGGAGAGAGGAAAGTAGCTGCGTTCATCCAGGACAGGATCGGTCCTAACCGCGCAGGTCCGTTTGGGTTGCTGCAACCGCTTGCTGACGGGGGAAAGCTCTTTTTTAAAGAAGAGATCATTCCTTTAGCCTCTTCAAAATTCTTATTTGTATTGGGCCCTGTGCTGGCCATGGTTACCGCCCTGCTTACCAGCGCCGTGATTCCGTGGGGTTCTCCTGCTGTTATTGCCGGCAGAACAGTTCCTTTACAGGTAGCAGATATTAATATCGGCATTCTTTATGTTTTTGGTGTGGTAAGCTTAGGTGTATATGGTATTATGATCGGTGGCTGGGCCTCTAACAATAAATTCTCTTTGCTGGCTGCTATCAGGGGCGCATCACAAATGATCTCTTATGAACTGGCAATGGGACTTTCCCTTATTGCCGTACTGATGCTTACCGGCTCTTTACAAATGAGCACTATTGTACAAAATCAATTGGATAATGGCTGGAATATTATTTATCAGCCGCTGGGCTTCCTGATATTTTTTATATGTGCGCTGGCAGAATGTAACCGTACACCTTTTGATTTGCCGGAGGCAGAAAGCGAGCTCAACTTCGGTTACCACCAGGAATATTCCAGCATGAAACTGGGATTTTACCTGTTTGCAGAATATATCAATATGTTTATCAGTGGTGTTATTATGTCTACGCTGTACTTTGGGGGGTATGATATTCCTTTTGTGAACGAGGCATCCTGGGGCATATCACAAAACCTGTTGGCATTTATCAGTTTTGTGGTGCTGTTGTGTAAAGCATTCTTCTTTGTATTTGTGTTTATGTGGATCCGCTGGACAGTTCCCCGTTTCCGTTTTGACCAGCTAATGCACTTAGGTTGGAAGAGACTGGTGCCGCTGGCGCTGCTGAATATGCTGATTACGGCCCTCGTTGTGTTATGGCTGAATAAATAGTTCATTGGCTATTGACCATTGACTATTGACAATTATATTTGCGAAAAATTAAAATACTGCTCGAAAACTAATGGGTATTCAATATACAAATAGAGCCAAGCCGGTTGACCGCAGCCCAATGACCTGGGTAGAGCGCCTGTACCTGTGGAATATTTTAAAAGGCATGGCCATTACACTGAAGCATTTTTTCAAGAGAAAACCTACTATACAATACCCCGAACAAACCAGGACCTTCAGCAAGGTATTTCGCGGGCTTCATATTTTAAACCGGGATGAGGAAGGCCGTGAAAGATGTACTGCCTGTGGGCTCTGCGCTGTAGCCTGCCCTGCAGAAGCCATTACTATGGAATCCGCAGAAAGAGAGGAAGGCGAAGAGCATTTATATCGTGAAGAAAAATATGCAGCTAAATACGAGATCAATATGCTGCGCTGTATTTTCTGCGGATACTGCGAAGATGCCTGTCCCAAAGATGCTATTTATCTTTCCCAGACCTTTACACCGGCAAATTATGATCGCAAAGGTTTTATCTATAAAAAAGAGGATCTGTTAATTCCCAACCCGGTAACGGAACCGGAGGCCTATCAAAAAGCCCTGGGAACAATCAGCAGGGAAAACAAAATAGCGGAGGAAGTTAATTAAGCAAAATGGGCATTACACAAATACTCTTCTGGATACTTACGGTGGCTGCATTGTTCAGTGCCATCATGGTTATATCAAGTAAAAACCCGGTACATAGTGTATTATGGCTGGTGGCTACTTTCTTCACTATATCGGGGCATTATATTTTACTGAATGCACAGTTCCTTGCCATAGTAAACATTATTGTTTATGCAGGGGCCATCATGGTACTGTTCCTGTTTGTGATCATGCTGATGAATCTGAATAAAAGTACAGAACCTTTAAAAAACCGCTGGCTGCAGATCGTTGGTATAATATCAGGGGGTTGTTTATTATTAGTGCTGGTAGCTGCTTTAAAAAATACCGAAGTTTCTAACAATAT